>CAMCQW010000147.1 GCA_945877045.1 Chryseobacterium gleum | reverse complement strand
GAAATTTAAACTGGGCCAGGACATACGGTGGTGCCGATCGCGACAAAGGAATTGGAGTTCGCTATAACTTAGATAGTGGATTTACCATTTCCGCCTATACTACTTCCCCATTTTTTGGAAATCTTGATGCAAGCATGGACCCCCTATTTATTAAAACAGATAGTATCGGTACCGTTTCTTGTCAGATGGCCACACCGCCACTTCAATTTGTTCCAATTAATTTAACAGAAACACCTGCAGGTTCGGTTACAACTATGAATTTTTCCACGACTATTCCTCCGATGATAATGAATTCTATCACTCCGAATGACGGTTATTTATGTCAGCAATGTGTGTCCATTCCTATTTTTACACCCGAAGACTCTATGATATGCATTAACGATACGGCCCGTTTTTTTAATATCACAACCTATGGATTAAAATGCTTTCAAGAGTGGTCAATAAATGGACAGACATTTAATGGTGGCAATGACTTAGAATATGTATTTACACAGCCTGGAGATTATCAGATTCTTCTTTATTCCACTTGTGGTAATTATCAAGACACCATGTCCGCGATGGTTCATGTTTTTGACCCACAAATTAATAATAATTCGCCCGTATGTCAAAACGCACAGCCATTTGCTTTTTCAGCTAATTTACCCGGTGGAATTTGGTCTGGTAATGGGATTGTAAATTCAAATACAGGCATGTTTAGTCCTGCCATTGCAGCAATAGGACTAAATCAAATCAGTTATAATCTTCCCGGATTGTGCCAAGTTACTGATACAATACAAGTAAATCCTTTGCCCGTGGCCGACGCTGGTGCTTATTATTCAAATTGCCACATCTTGGATACAACAATTGGAGTGAATCCAATAGCGGGTCTTTCCTATTCTTGGAGCCCTTCGACACATTTAAGCAACGACAGTATTTCTAATCCTAATTTTTATTTTGAAAATCTCTCGCAAACCAATGCGACTTTTCCATATGTGCTTACCGTTACAATTGATTCTTCCGGATGTTCTGATACCGCCTCTACACAAATGATCGTCATCCCTCGACCGATTGTTTATGCTGGTGCCGATACGGCTTACTGCGATAATGATTTACTTGTTTTATCCGGGTCGGGTGCTAACACGTATGTTTGGAATAACGGAATTCTAAATAATGTTCCATTCATACAAAATATTGGAACCGTTACCTACACCGTTTTGGGAACAGACCTATTAGGCTGTTTTGATTCTGACAGCATCGATATACTTGTAAACCCATTACCCCAAGTTATTGGTTATCCTGACACTTCTGTTTGCAGGGACGAATGGATTACACTTTTTGGTGGAGGCGCAGTGAGTTACATTTGGGATAACCAAGTAATAAACGCAACTCCTTTCTTACAAAATGTAGGAACCCAAACTTATACCGTAGTTGGTACAGATGCTAATGATTGTGTGAATAGTGCATCTGTAACCGTGACAGTTTGGCCAAAGCCAATTGCTAGTTTTTCGGTTGAAGCGTCTAATCTAATGCACAGTTTCTTTAACACTTCGCAAGGTGCAGTGACCTATGTTTGGGATTTTGGAGATGGCTCAGCATACGAAACCACGTTTAATACCTATCATTATTATCCCGAAATGCAGGGAGGCACCTATTGGGTTTCGCTTATTGCAAGTTCAGAAAACGGTTGTTTAGATACAGCTAAATTGCAAGTGGTAGCACCCTATCCAATAATAATTTATGTGCCAAATACTTTTACGCCAGATGGAGATGAATTAAACAATGTATTCTTACCTATTATATCAGGAAATATAGACTTATACTCCTACACGATGAACATATACAACAGATGGGGCGAGATGCTATTTACTACGCATAATTTAAATGTTGGATGGGACGGCATACATCACATATCTTTTCGACCTGTGCAAGATGGCGTTTACACTTGGGAGATTATTTTCAGAAAGAAATCCAACGACGAAAAAATAAAGCAACACGGAACAGTCACGGTAATTAGATAAATCCGCCTTTTCTACTTTATGTATTTGAACAGGTCCTTCTTAGCTTTTTTCTAGGAAATAAAATTTAATAACAGCGGCTAAATTTCATTTATCATCCTCTAAAATTGATTTTTAAATCAAAAAAAGTAGCGACCATTTAACCATTCGTCGGATAGGTCAGCGTTATTCTTCTTATAAAAATTGATAGCAGCATTATTCCAATTTAGCACTTGCCAATCCATTCTAGCGACTTTATTCTCTTTCGCAACACCAACTACCAAATCAAATAAAACTTGTCCTATACCCAACTTACGATGTATTTCTTGCACATAAATATCTTCAAGATAAAGGCACTTTCCTTTCCATGTTGAATAAGAGAAATAATACAATGCAAAACCTATTACAGTATCCGTTTGAACATCTTCAGCAACAATGGCAAAGCAGACTTTTTCTACAAACAAGTGATTATACAAGGCATCTGAGGGAACAATAACAGCATTGGGCTCGCGTTCAAAAACAGCCAACTCCACGATCAATCGATGAATACTTTCCTCATCACCTGGTTGAGCGTTCCTATAACGTATCATTGAACACCGGCAAGATTAAATCGAACTTTAATTCCCGTATTAATGTTTCCTGTCGGATAGCTTGTAGCAACCTTAGGTGTGTTTAGGTTTTGATCATAGAATAAAGTAACCGTTAGGTTTTGTGAAAGATTATAATCAAGATTAAATTTAAACGCAATCATTTTTTGTCCAGCTGTAGGTTGATTGGTATTTTCAACCACCTTTCTAATTACTGTTATGTTATCGCGGAATGAAAAATTAATGCCTGCATTCATATCGCTAGCCGGCACTTTTTTCAGCAACTTAACTTTCGTAATCTTAGATTGAAGACCGACTACAATCTCTTCCGAGAGAACTTCTGTAACTTGATTATTATTTAATGAAAGTGTAGATTGTCGATCTTTCTTATATTCAAATTTTGTAGTAAGTGATTGTCCAAAAACAATCCAAGTAGCATCAAAACCAATTAATGGAGAAAATTGCTCACTTATAGTTACGTTTTGAACTTGAAGTCCAGAAATGATGTTGTTATTGATGTCCAACGCATTTGCATATCCATTATTATCAAAGGTAGCCGATAGATTCGATTGCATCCCGCTCATCGTTACAGTTGAATTATAGGCGTGCCTTAAAACAAATGATTTTATAAAGTCTTTGGCGAAAGGAAATTTAGACAAGCCATTGTAGGTAATACTCCAATTTGGCAAAGGGGTGTTTTTTATTGGATTTATACTTTTACTATTCACTCCAGTATTACTATAAGCAGTTAAGAAAGCACCAAGTACCACTTCTTGCTGACTGCCAGAATAGCCACTATAAAAACCAGAAGGCAATATATTAGAATTAGGATTATCTGTACCTATAACTTGTGAAACACTTTGCCTATTTGCCAACAAGTTTTGGAAAACCTGTGATGAATAATCACTGCCAAAACTTGCAAAAGCTGTTCCTATTGTTACGGTTGAATAGGTAAGTGTAGCAGTTTCGAATCTACTTTGCCCTTCAAAAACGGCAGTCTGTGTATTCCAACGATAGAATTCACCGGAATTTCTACCATAATTACGATTCATTTTAAGTTCTACATTAAAATCTTTGAAGGGCTCTAAGGTTGCTCTCACATTAAATGTTGTAGCATGAGTGGTCGTAAATTGCTTATTAAGGTCCTCATTTTGCACTAACCAGTTATTAGCGGTAGCCTGTGTTGCCACGTTATAACCATTCGAATTGCCCCAAACATTGTATCCTTGTCTTCCAAAAGCAAATCCTGCTAATTGTGTATTTGAGCTATTCATTCCAAGTACACGCGATTCTTGATTAATCCCTGGCAACATGGTGCCATCATTCACAGTATAAGTCCCAGAAATATTTCTAACCGTCATGGCTAAGCGGGCAAAAAAGCCACCAACAGGGTTCACCTTTTCCTTTTCACGTTGTTTTTTTCGCTTTTTCCGTTCAAATTGTCGCTTTAACCTTTCAAATTTACGCCGTTCTTTCTTGGTCATTTCTTCCAAAGGCTTTGGCGGTTTTAGTTCTTCTTCTTCTTTAACCTTAGGGTCACCAGGCTTTACGTTTTCTGAACCATTCGCATCCTTAGGGTTAATTGCCCCACGAGAATTTCTCCCATCGGATAACACTCTTTTAAAATAGGGTATTTTGTTGTAAAGCGTTACAAAATTAGCCTGCGAAGTCATGTTGATCGAACGATTATTTTGAATGGTATTGCCAAAACTAGTTTGGCCAAGCGGAGCTCTTTGCCAGTTATACGTGCCTGAATATTTAGCATTTGCTGTAAGCCAATCCGTCAATGGGATTTTATCAAGTGGAAGGGAATAACTCAAGCTATAGGTGTGTCCATAATCCATTGTTTTACCAAATGTTGACATCTGCGAACGAATGGTATCTTTAAACTCTTGGAAACCTGTAGGGTCTACCCTTCGGTCTACCCGGCTATTTCCTTCCTCAAACATTGCTTTATTAGTAGCGGTGAAGCTTGCTTTTAAATTTTTAGTAAGATCATAGCCTATATTATAGTTTCGGTTCCAATCAAAACGTTTCAAGAAAATAGGGTCAAATTCATAATTCGGAACAAGATTGTTTCGCACTTGCCTTTCATTGTATATTCTTGAATAATCATTCGTAAACGAAATGTTTTTAGGCATTAAGTAAATATTGGTTTCTTTTATTATTTGTAACCATTTAGATTTTTGAACCGGCTTCCATTTTTTGAACGGTTCATATGCTTTACTAGCAAAAGTGTAATTATAATTTAATGCACCCGTCCAGGTTTTTGTTTTATCATAATTTATGTTAAAATCTCTTTTTAAATTTTCTGAAAAAGCATAGCTTGCAGACCAATTAGAAATGCGATAAAAATGAGGTTTCGCTCCTGCTTTGGACTCTTTTCGAACATTCGTGAAATTATAGGACTTTCTCTCCGTAAAATCCTGTCCCATTTTAGCACGTTCTTTTCTCGTTGTTGGGTCGTAATCTGAAAGTTTGATATCAGGATTAAAGGGGTCATATTCAGGATTTATAATCCCTAAAGAATAGCCATAAAAGAAAGGTAAGGATATTCGGGTTTGTTTACCGAAGAATTGACCTAATTGAATGTTGGCGTTCATATCGACACCAATTTTCTCGTTACGCTGGCGTTCTTGGACACGACTTTCAACACTCCCCCAATTTATTCCTGAATAATTTCCTGAAGCAGATACATTGGCAAAATCAGCCAATTGCAGCTGCATTTGTCCCACTGCTGCAGAACCGCCTTCGCTCACAAAATCTGTTAACCTTAATTCATTTATCCAAACAATAGCACAGTCTGCTTGTCCATCATCGGGC
>CAMCQW010000146.1 GCA_945877045.1 Chryseobacterium gleum | reverse complement strand
GCAAGTGCTAATAGCTCAGATTATTTTATTGCCATTGGATTAGATCGCTATTTAGGGGCAAAAGAAAAAGTGATAAAGGAATTACCGGGTAATCAGTTTTACGATTGGATAAAAGTAGGAATGGATAAGCAATTTCTTACGAGAGATATACTTTTAAGCTGGTTGATGGCACATTACATCAATGAAACCACTGAAAACTACGCAAGCGAAATGATACGATGGGGGAAATTACTATTCATAACACACGCTTGTTTGCCGGAACTGGAAGACAACATCATTGTTCGCTATTCGAAAAAAGACCATGAATGGGCTGTAAATAGCGAAGCCTCTTTTTGGCAATACCTTGTGAAAGAAGAACTGTTATTTGTAACCACAGATGAACCCAAGCAAAACTTATTACACGAAGGCCCTTTTTCAACCGGTTTACCGAAAGAAAGCCCAGATCGAATGGGACAATTTTTAGGCTATCAAATGGTAAAACAATACATGGATAAAGAAGATATTAGCTTAGAAAAATTAATTTCAATGCCTTACAATACTATTTTACAGTCCTACGAACCCAACTAATTGATTATGAATAAGGAAATCACGAAGACATCTAATATCACCATTAAAATTGGCCTAGACCCCAATAAATTACCCGTTTCAATAGTATGGAATGCGGAAGACAATGGCCTAGAGGAGCAAGCAGCAGAAGCTTTTCTACTTTCTATTTGGGATAAAAAAGAAAAAAATACCTTAAAAATTGACTTGTGGACACCTGAAATGTCGGTGGAAGAAATGAAACAATTTTTTCATCAAACATTATTATCCATGTCCGATACTTTTGAAAAAGCAACCGGTGAACATTTGATGGCGGAAGATTTAAGAGATTATTGTTATCATTTTGCAGATAAAATGAATATATTGCCTAAGGAATGACAACGATCTTAGAGAAACTTAGCACCAAGCATGAGGAGCACGTGCAGTATTTTATTAATTCAGGGAATGGAGATGTTTGTCTAAATAATTACATAGGCGCAACTATTAAAATCGATTACTTGGGAAAGATAGTTTGTTCTAGCTGTTCAAAAATCACCAAAAAGTCGTTTGGTCAAGGATTTTGTTATACCTGCTTTAACGAAGCTCCAGAGGCAAGTCCCTGCATCATGAATCCTGAATTATGCGAAGCACATTTAGGAAAAGGGCGCGATGTTGAATACGAAGAGCGAAATCACAACCAACCTCATTTTGTCTATTTTGCAGCGACCGATAAAGTGAAAATTGGCATTACACGCAACACGCAAATTCCAACAAGATGGATTGACCAAGGTGCACAATCTGCCATTATATTAGCAGAAACACCCAATCGCTATACGGCTGGAATCATCGAAGTTGCTTTGAAAGAAGCCTATGACGACAAAACAAATTGGCAAAATATGTTGAAGGATATTCGAGATGGTTCCATCGATTTAGTGGAAGAAAAATGGATAGCTCAAGAACTTTTACCAACTGATCTTGCTGTTTATTTTACGGAAGATGAATCCATTCTCAGCTTTAATTACCCTGTGAAAGAATATCCTTCGACATTAACATCAATGAATTTGGACACAACACCTACTATACAAGGGACATTAACTGGAATTCGTGGCCAATATTTATACATAGATGGAAACAGGGTAATTAATATTAGAAGACATACCGGTTACGAAGTAAACATACAATTGGGAAATGACTAAATTAAAAACCTTACCGAATTTACTTCGATCTTTTTTAGATCTATTTTATCCTATTTTTAAAAAGTTTTTTAGTAAAACTACCTACTATTATGCGGTCTGTGGTGCCTCTAACATGGTCTTGAGTTGGGTATTATTTTATCTTTTCTATAACTATTTATTTCAACAACAAAAATGGACGATTCCGCTTATTAACCTTGCCATTAATGCCTACACGATTAGTGCTGCAATATGCTTTGGAATTTCATTTAGCATTGGTTTTACCTTATTAAAATATGTCGTTTTTACCGAAAGCGAAATAAAAGGAAGGGTGCAATTGTTCCGCTATGGAATAAGTGCCCTCATCTCTTTCGTAACGAGTTATGCCATTCTTCGGCTACTTATAGAAGTCTTTGGAGTC
This sequence comes from Chryseobacterium gleum, assembly GCA_945877045.1. Lineage (GTDB taxonomy): Bacteria > Bacteroidota > Bacteroidia > Flavobacteriales_D > Crocinitomicaceae > UBA952. The sequence continues at coordinate 3,276 of CAMCQW010000146.1, read as the reverse complement.
TATGCCTCTATTTCAAACGTAATAGCTTCTGTCATTGTCGCAATTATTAGTTACCTTATTCAACGGAATTTTACTTTCAAATAATAAGTATCAACTTGCAATTTAACGCAATATCTTTTCATAGACATCCGAAATTGACTTCCCAACAGCCGCATAGCTAAAATGCTCCATGGCATAGGCCCTCAACTTTTCCTTATGGAATGGCTGAGAATCAATTAAGGATTTAAATGCTGCCAACAATCCCTCTTCGTCTTTAGCTTGAATAAGAATACCATTCGATTCATTTACATATTCAGGAATCCCATTAACAGCGGTAGTAATTACTGGAATTCCAGCCATAAAAGCTTCAGGTATGACGCAGGGAAAATTTTCAAAATTGCTAAATAACACAAGAGCCCGGCATGTCTTTAAAAAATCTGCAATTTCCTGTGTGGTCATGGTGGGATAAAAGAAAACAAAGGAGTTTAACACGCCTAATTCACGCGCCAATTGATGTGCTTTGGAAACATCGCCGTCGCTGATAATGTGAAATGAAAACTTAGCATTTTCACTACTCAATTGCTTCACGGTTCTGATGATACCCAAGAGATTTTTCGCAGGCTCAAAAGCATTTGAAATATGAACAAATTTATTGGTGACATCAAGTTCTTCAGAAGGAATAAAAATTGCTTCGTTCACCACATTTGGAATCACCTTGATGGTGATATTGGAAGCTAGTTTTTTTAATCGTTCGCCTAAATCGTTACTAACTGGCATCACGCAATCCGAAGCATTAAGGACTTTCTTCGCCATCCAAAGGACTAATCTTGAATAAGAATTTGATCCGTTTTGGAAGCCACTTGCATGTTCACTTATGACGAAAGGAGTTCCTGTTTTTCTTTTGAATTTCAAAGCAAAATACCCAAGCGGATAAATAACATTTAGGTGAACAATATCAGGGGGACCAAGAAGTTGGGTAACTCTCTTCATGCCAACGTCAAAAGCCTTTCTGTAAGATAAAAATGATCTTAACTTGGAGAATGATAAAAAGCCAGCCTTCTTTTTTGGAAAGTAAACTAATAACTCGTTCATTTCTCCTCTCCTATTTTCAACAATTTCAATTGAATGAATTGTCTCGTCAGCAATAATCGCTAATACCACCACTTCATTTAATAGGGAAGCCGCCTCTGCATGTTTCTGAACAAAATTACCAAGCGTTGTATTCCTACGGTTGGGATACCAAGAGCATAAAAAAAGGGCTTTTTTTCCTTGATTAGACATTTACTTAAACCAAGATGGTTTGAAATACAATTTTAACCTGCTCTAGGGCGTAATCAATTTCTTCTTTAGTGGTATAATGGGAAAATGAAAAGCGGACATTTGGTCGGGTCATATCGGCTTTTATACCACTCAAAACATGAGAACCTGTCGAGGCTCCCGATGAACAAGCACTTCCACCACTTACGGCAATCCCTTTTAAATCTAAGGTAAATAATACCATGGACGCTTTTTCTGTTGGTGGGAAGCAAACGTTGAGTACCGTGTAAAGTGATTTGTCATTAGACGTTTCTCCATGAAATGAAATACCTGGTATCGTAGCCGTCAATTGTTCGATCATATACGACTTTAAACCTTGTACATGGGCCTGATGAGCGGCTAGATTCTCGTAAGCTAAATCAAATGCTTTTGATAAACCTACAATTCCAGCAATGTTTTCTGTTCCACCTCGTAATCCACGTTCTTGCGCTCCCCCATAAATAAAAGGGGCTACTTTGGTCGCTTTATTGACATAAAGAAAACCTACTCCTTTTGGACCATGAAACTTATGTGCCGCACAGGTAATAAAGTCAATATCCAACTCATTTAAATCAAACGAATAATGACCCATTGTTTGAACCGTATCTGAATGGAAATAAGCGCCATATTTACGGCAAATCAACCCAATTTCTTTCAGTGAAATCAATGTTGATATTTCATTATTGGCATGCATCAAGGAAACCAAGGTGGGGGTATTATCAGCCAATAAGTCGGAAAGTTCATTTAGATCAATGTTACCCTTTTCGTCTACTGAAAGACAAGTTATGATGGTACCGAACTTTACATGCAATGATTCTGCAGTATGCCCTACCGCATGGTGTTCAATATGGCTTGTTATGATACGCTTTACTCCAAGTTTCTCAACTGCAGCATAAAGCGCCATGTTGTCCGCTTCTGTTCCTCCCGAAGTGAAAATTAGTTCTGAAGATTGGCAATTTAACCAGCGAGCTATGGAACGCCTGGCATTTTCTAATAATGCTTTCGCATTGCGACCAAAATAATGGGCAGAAGACGCGTTTCCAAAATTTTCTTGATAAACATCAACCATTGCCGCTATAACTTCTGGCGCCATCGGTGTAGTTGCTGCATTATCTAAATAAACACGCATGGTTATCGTTTAGGGAGCGAAGATACACATTTTATTCCTTAAGATTGAGTTGAGGCGCAAGCGACTGTTACTTTAGGAAGGTCAGTTTTCGCCAAAGCAGCATAACCGCCAATAACGTCTTTTATTCCTTCGAAACCACGAGCTTTTAAAATCGAGGCCGCAATCATGCTCCTGTAACCACCGCCGCAAAGCAGCACAAGTTCTTTATCCTTAGGGAATTCGGCCATACGTTCGTTGATAAAATCAAGAGGAATACTAGGCACATCTGCCAAATGCTCCGATTCGTATTCACCTGGTTTCCGTACATCGATCAAAAGTTCATTGACAGCTAATCCTTGCTCCACCTGGCTGGCCTCTAACCTACCGATGCTGTCAAGACTATCGTTCCACGCACGAATCCCTCCATCCAAATATCCCCTTACGTTGTCGTATCCAACGCGAGCCAAACGACGTACTGTTTCTTCCTCCTTGCCATCTGGTGTAACTAAAATAATTTCCTGTGCAACATCGGGAATCAAAGCCCCAACCCAAGGAGCAAATTGACCTTCCAAGCCAATAAAAATACTTCCCGGAATAAATCCTTGAGCAAATTCGGCAGCAGGGCGCGTATCCAAAATCAATGCTTCAGGAGCCAAAGAGGTGAACTGATCCCGACTCAAGGCCTTTAATCCACGAGCCATTACGTCATGAATGGAATCATATCCCTTTTTATTCATTGCTACGTTCATCCCAAAATAACTGGGTGGTGGCAATAAACCGTCTGTCAATTCTTTAATGAAAGTACTTCGGTCCATGTCTGACCTCAGGGCATAATTGACCTTTTTTTGATTCCCAAGGGTATCAAAGGTTTCTTTGGACATATTTTTACCACA
>CAMCQW010000145.1 GCA_945877045.1 Chryseobacterium gleum | reverse complement strand
CAATAAAATCTTTTTTACAAAAATAAATGTGCAATTCGGCTCTTACTCTGTGAGTTCACCGCTAAAAACAAGCCCCTTCGCACGATTAACTTCGGCGACAGGTTCAGAATCGAAAAGTCCAAATACCGTTGAGCCACTTCCCGACATTGCCGCATAATAAGCACCCTTTTCGTATAAGAAATCAATCGTCTCAGAAATTATTGGATATTTTTCAGAAATAGGAACTTGAAAGTCATTCACAAGCGTACTTTTCCAATCGTTTTGCTTATCAGAAAGTATTTCCTCCAAATCACCTACTGGCTGTTTTGGATTAATAAGTGCATAAGCCTCCTTAGTACTTATGTGAATATTGGGATTTATAAGTACTAGAAACTTGCCGCTTAAATCGATGTTGCTCGGTGATATCACCTCCCCTCTTCCACTAACTAAACAGGGTAAACTTGTGATAAAAAAAGGACAATCACTGCCTAATTCTGCCGCAAAAGACGCTAAGTTAAGCTGCGATATATTTAAAGAAAACAATTCGTTTAAGCCTTTAAGGACAAATGCCGCATCAGACGATCCTCCCCCCAAACCTGCACCAATTGGAATTTGTTTCCTTAGATGAATATATACAGGTGGTATTTTGTAATTAGCCGCCAATAAATCATATGCTTTTTGGCAGATGTTTTTTTCATTACTGTTGGGTAAATCGATTCCAGTCTGCAAGAATTTGGTCTCATCAGCCGGAATTATTTCCAAAATATCACAAAGCGGAATAGGATACAAACAACTTTCAATCTCGTGAAAGCCATCTTTGCGCTTGTTCAAAACGTGTAAACCTAAATTAATTTTAGCTATTGGAAATAAGATCATAGTACAAAATTAAAAGAACAAAGCAATTTTCTTAAATTTGTATACTAATTTGAATAAATATGTCAACTTATCTAGATTTTGAAGAGCCTTTACGTTCCCTAGAAGAACAAATTGAGCAAACAAAAGAAATTGGTATTTCTACAAACGTAGACATGCGCGATAAAATAGTAGAATTAGAGCAAAAACTAAGTGCTACTACAAAAGAAATCTTTTCAAAACTAAGTCCATGGCAACGGGTTCAATTATCGAGACATCCCGACCGGCCTTATACCTTAGCATACATTGACGCAATTACCGGCGGAAATTTTCTGGAGCTGCACGGCGATAGAGGAGTTCGTGATGACAAAGCTATGGTGGGAGGTTTTGGCTCTATAGACGGCAGATCGGTTATGTTTATTGGTCAACAAAAAGGCATCAATACCAAAATGCGGCAATATAGAAATTTTGGGATGCCCAATCCTGAAGGTTACAGGAAAGCATTGCGCCTTATGAAATTGGCAGAGAAATTTAATAAACCAATCGTTACATTTATTGATACCCCAGGTGCTTTTCCAGGTTTAGAAGCAGAGGAAAGATGCCAAGGAGAAGCGATTGCAAGAAATATTTATGAAATGATGCGATTAAAAGTCCCTGTGATTTGCATCATTATCGGGGAGGGAGCTTCAGGAGGCGCACTAGGAATTGGCGTTGGAGACAAAGTTGTTATGCTAGAAAACACTTGGTATTCTGTGATTTCACCTGAGTCATGTTCTTCCATTCTTTGGAGATCATGGGATTATAAAGAAATTGCAGCCGAAGCGTTAAAATTAACATCAACAGACATGAAAAAAAATGGCTTAGTTGATGCCGTGATTCCTGAACCAATCAATGGGGCGCATCGATCTCAAAATGAAAATTTTGAAAACGTAAAGCAAGCCATCTTGTCGTATTTAGTTGAACTTGATAAGCAAACTCCCGAAAAACGAATAAACGACCGCATTGAAAAATTTAATAAAATGGGTGTTTGGAAGTAGAATAAAACCCTATTTTCCTTTTCCATGAGTGAACTATTACAAACACCAATTGAGTTTCTCAAAGGAGTAGGACCTCAACGCGCTCAATTACTTCAAAAAGAATTGGGGATATTCAATTATGGCGATTTACTTCACACCTTTCCCTACCGCTATATTGACCGGTCAATCTATCATAAATGTCGCGACATTGGCGGTGTCGATTCTTATGTGCAATTAGTTGGAACAATTGACACTATAAAAGAAATTGGCAGTGCCCGATTCAAACGACTCAGTGCTCGTTTTACGGATGATTCGGGTAGCACAGAACTAATTTGGTTTCAAGGAGGACAGTGGATTAAGCAAATGCTAGTGCCTGGCCTCAGTTATCAAGCATTTGGCAAAGCAAAATTAACGAATGGCGTTTGGGCCATCCCTCACCCGGAACTCACTCCGATGAAAGATGTTTCCAAAAAAGCAGGATTCCAGCCATTCTATTCTAGTACAGAGAAATTAAACCATAAAGGATTAAACACTAAAGGGATAGAGAAGTTAATACAAGCCTTTTTTTTTCAACATAATTTACAAGCAAGAGAATTTTTACCCGAAAGTATTATAAAAGAACATCAACTCATCTCGAGGACAGATGCCTTAAGAAAAATACATCTGCCGAATACCGAATTAGAAATAAGTCAAGCTAAATTTCGCTTAAAATTCGAAGAATTATTCTTTTTACAATTGGAAATGCTTATACGAAAAGGTACCCGTATACAAGCAACCAAAGGCCATGTATTTGAACATTCAGGTGACATTTTAAAAAAATTTTACACCGAGCACCTGCCCTTTGAATTAACCAACGCACAAAAAAGAGTTGTCAAAGAAATACGCAAGGACTTTCTAACAGGGCTACATATGAATCGGCTTTTACAAGGCGATGTTGGAAGCGGAAAAACATTAGTTGCCTTAATTGCCATGCTCATAGCAAATGGAAACGGGTATCAAGCATGTATAATGGCCCCAACCGAAATTTTAGCGAACCAACATTTTGAGACCATCCAAGAATTAGTAAAAGAGCTGGGAATAAACATAGCATTATTAACAGGGTCCACTAAAAAAGCCGCACGCATACCCCTATTTTCTGCCCTTCAAAATGGAGAAATTAACTTATTAATTGGTACTCATGCATTACTAGAAGACCCTGTTCAATTTCATAATTTAGGATTAGTTGTTATCGATGAGCAACACCGATTTGGCGTAGCCCAACGAGGTAAAATGTGGCGAAAGAATTCCATTCCACCCCATATCTTAGTAATGACTGCAACTCCCATTCCAAGAACGTTGGCCATGACATTTTACGGCGACCTTGATGTATCCGTTATCGATGAACTTCCCCCAGGAAGAAAGCCAATATCTACCATCCATCGATTTGAAAGCCACCGCTTGGCCTTATTTGGATTTATGCGGAAAGAGATTGCCCTAGGGCGGCAAATTTACATTGTTTATCCTTTGATAAAAGAAAGTGAGAAACTCGATTTCAATAACTTAATGGATGGTTTTGAAGCAATTTCACGTTCCTTTCCCATGCCAGACTACCAATTGAGTATAGTACACGGTAAAATGAAGCCAGAAGACAAAGATTACGAGATGCAGCGATTCATTAAAGGAGAAACACAAATAATGGTAGCGACAACCGTAATTGAAGTGGGCGTAAATGTACCGAATGCATCCGTAATGATCATTGAAAGTGCGGAACGATTTGGATTGGCACAACTCCATCAATTAAGAGGTCGTGTTGGCCGAGGACAAGATAAATCATATTGTATCCTTATGACAGGCTTCGAACTTTCGAAAGAGGCAAAAAAACGTATGGGAACAATGGTTGCAACAACCGATGGATTTGAAATTGCAGAAGTAGATTTACAACTAAGAGGGCCTGGCGATTTAATGGGTACACAACAAAGTGGTATTTTAGATTTAAAAATTGCCGATTTATCAAAAGATGGAGAACTAGTAATCTTAGCGCGAGAATCCGCCATTAAACTTATTGATAATGACCCCAACCTTCTCCTTTCAGAAAATGCATTTCTTCGTGAAAAAGTTATTACTTTATTGAAAGAGCGCCCCAACTGGGGAAAAATCGGATAAAAAAAAAGGGTACTAAAAAGCACCCTTTAAGTTATTCATTAAGATTTTATTCAGCTGCTTCTTCAACAAGAATATCATACGCTTCCTGAGAACCAACAATCATCTTTTGATACTCACGTACACCTGTTCCAGCAGGAATTAAATGACCTACAATCACATTTTCCTTTAGACCAAGTAAATGATCTACTTTTCCAGAAATTGCTGCTTCATTCAATACTTTAGTAGTTTCCTGGAAGGAAGCTGCCGAGATAAACGATTGCGTTTGCAACGATGCCCTTGTGATACCTTGTAATAAAGGAATCGAAGTAGCAGGAGTTGCTTCACGTGCCACGATTAAATTTTTATCTTCTCGTTTCAATTTAGAATTTTCATCTCTGAATTTTCTCATTGAAATAAGTTGTCCACTTTTCACATCATACGAATCACCCTCATCCTGCACCAACATCATTCCGTACAATTCATCATTTGCTTCCATGATATCCGCTTTATGGATAGACTGACCCTCTAAGAATCTAGTGTCACCTGAATCCATGATTTCTGCTTTCAACATCATTTGACGAACGATAACTTCGAAATGCTTATCGTTAATTTTCACCCCTTGAAGTCTGTAAACCTCTTGGATTTCATTAACAATATACTCTTGTACTTTCGTTGGACCCTCGATATTTAAGATGTCATTTGGCGTAATTGCACCATCAGACAATGGTTGTCCTGCACGGATAAAGTCATTTTGCTGAACAAGAATGTGCTTAGAAAGAGAAACTAAGTATTTCCTTACTTCGCCTAACTTAGACGTAATAATAACCTCTCTATTACCTCTTTTGATATTACCAAATGAAGCCGTTCCGTCAATTTCTGCAACAACAGCAGGATTAGATGGATTTCTAGCTTCAAATAACTCAGTTACACGTGGAAGTCCACCCGTAATATCACCCGTTTTACCAGCCAATCTAGGAATTTTCACCAAGGTATGCCCTGCTTCCAATTTCTCACCTACTTCTACAGAAATATGCGCATTAACAGGAAGAGAGTACTCTCTTAAAACTTCTTTCGTTTTCGGATCAATAATATGAATGGCAGGACTTCGTTTTTTATCACGAGATTCCGTAATTACTTTTTCAGTAAATCCAGTTTGCTCATCGACTTCTTCACGGTAAGTAAGCCCTTCAACGATACCGTCAAAGACAACTTTACCTGCCACTTCAGAAATTATTAGCGCATTGTATGGATCCCACTTACAAATAACATCACCTTTTTTGATCTTGCTATTATTTTTAACCAATAATTCAGAACCATAAGGGACATTTGCTGTCATAACAGCAATGCCTGTCTTCTCGTCTGTAATTTTTAATTCAGCAGAACGACCAACAACAATATGTTTCACTGTACCATCGGAATTTTTCTTTTCAATGGTTCGTAATTCTTCCATTTCTAATTT
>CAMCQW010000144.1 GCA_945877045.1 Chryseobacterium gleum | reverse complement strand
TGATGGCTATGATGCTAATTCTCCCGTTAATTTTGTAAAATTAATGAAGGGTAAGTTTTTACTTATACATGGATCGGCAGATGATAATGTGCATTATCAAAATTCGATGGAATTGGTTAATGCCATGGTAAAAGCTGATAAGCAATTTGATTTATTTATTTATCCTAACCGAAATCATGGTATTTACGGCGGAAATACACGTAATCATTTGTTTACCATGATGTTGAATTTTATCGAGAAGAACCTTTAATTGCTCCGTTATTTATGTTCTTTTGTTAGATTGATTATAAAATAATAGCATTCTGATTCAATCATAAAATTTATTTCACTTTCTTGATATATTAGAACAAATTTGTTTTGTAATTTTAGACAATAAAAAAAAATAATTTTCAAAGATGAGTGAAGTTGCTAGATTAGAATTGGATGGTAAAATATACGAGCTGCCTGTTATTATTGGTTCGGAAAATGAAAAAGCGATCGATATTTCAAAACTAAGGGATTTGTCGGGGTATGTTACCCTAGATTCTGGATATAAAAATACCGGAGCCACCAAAAGTGCGATTACCTTTTTAGATGGTGAAGAGGGTATTTTAAGGTATCGCGGTTATGCTATTGAGCAATTAGCATCCAAAGCAAGTTTTGTGGAAGTTTCTTACCTGCTTATTTATGGTGAATTACCTACCCAAAGTGAATTAGAAGATTTTGAAAAGAGTATAAAGAAACATACCTTGGTGAGCGAAGACATGAAGCAATTCTTTGAAGCGTATCCAGCAAAAGCTCATCCGATGGGCGTCTTGTCGTCTATGATATCTTCGCTTTCTACCTTTTATCCTGAATCGCTAGATCCAAATAGAAGCAAGGAAGCAAAAAATTTAACTATTCATCGCATTATCGCTAAGTTACCAACTTTGGCAGCATGGGCGTATAAAAATTCATTGAGCCACCCGTTCATGTATCCTAGAAACGAATATGGATATTGTAAGAACTTCCTTTACATGATGTTTTCAATGCCAACGGAAGATTATCATGTTCATCCTGTAGTTGTGGAAGCATTGAATACCTTGTTGATTTTACATGGTGATCACGAGCAAAATTGTTCGACCTCAACTGTTCGTTTAGTAGGTTCTTCTCAAGCCAATTTGTATTCAGCCGTTTCCGCAGGGATTTCAGCGCTTTGGGGACCATTGCATGGCGGTGCAAATCAAGAAGTTATCGAAATGCTTGAACAAATTAATAATGATGGAGGAAATGTAGATAAGTGGGTCGCAAAAGCGAAAGATAAAGAAGATCCCTTCCGATTAATGGGCTTTGGGCATCGTGTTTACAAAAACTTTGATCCACGTGCTAATATCATTAAGAAAGCATGTGATGATGTATTGGAAAAATTAAACATCAACGATCCTTTGTTAGCTATTGCAAAGAAATTAGAGAAGGTTGCGCTAGAAGATGAGTATTTCAAAGCGCGAAATTTATACCCTAATGTCGATTTTTATTCAGGGATTATTTATAAAGCACTTGGGATTCCAACTGAAATGTTTACGGTAATGTTTGCTTTAGGTCGACTTCCTGGTTGGGTTGCTCAGTGGAAAGAAATGACTGAAAATAAAGAGCCTATTGGACGACCAAGACAGATTTATATTGGACAAACATCCCGCGATTACGTTGATATTTCAAAACGATAATCGTTAAACTTTTCGTTTAGTTTACTAATTTTTACTTCTCAGTAGTATTATTTCCTTTGCTTTTAAATTCTTTAAGGCTTCCAGAAAATGTTTCGTAGGATCTGAATGTACAAGGGATATCTCCGTTGTAAATGTTGTATTTCTTCCCGGGACGAAGACCTATAGATTTTGGTCCATCTTCATTCGATGTGATAATCCAAGTTGTAGATGGATTCATGGTGTTTTTTAGCCAATCTCCTATTCCTGAATATAAATCAAGTACATCAGCCTCTAAGCGTTGCCCGTAAGGTGGGTTGGTAAGAATAAATACAGGTTCATCTTGTTTTTGAATCTCACTAAAATCTAAAACGGAAATGGAAATTGTTTTACCGAAACTCATGGAGCGTAAATTAGCCCTGGTTTTTAATACCATTTCATCAGCGATGTCAGACCCGAATATTCGGCAAGGTAGTTCCCTGGAATTTTTAGGTGCCTTATCGTAAATTTTATCCCAAGTAGTCTGATCGAAATTTTTAAGATTCTTAAAAGCATAATGCTGCCTTTCAATGGAAGAGGGAATTCCTGCTGCCAATAGAGCGGCTTCAATTAAAATTGTTCCTGAACCGCAAAAAGGATCTAAAAATGTAGTTTTTCTATCCCACCCAGAAAGTCTAATCAAACAGGCCGCAACCACTTCATTTAAAGGCGCTGAACCGGTCTCTGTGCGATAACCTCTATGAAATAGTGGTGCGCCACTCGTGTTGATGGATAATGTCACCATGTTTTCACGAATGTATAAATCAATTAATATGTTAGGTGTCTTTAATTCGATGTTAGGTCGTTCCAAGTTTTTGTCCCGAAAACAATCGACAATGGCATCCTTTACTAGTAAAAAAGGGAAATGGCTGTTTTTAAATAAACCGGAGTTTACTGCGCCTTTGATGGCAAAAGTTTGATTGCTGCGAAAAAAGGTCGTCCAATCTATTTGTGTGGATTTTTTGTAAACATCTTGTTCATCGTGAATTCGGAATTGTGCGATTTCAACTAATATCGAAATAGCACAACGTATATGAAGGTTTAAAAAATACACATCGTACCAAGTGCCTTTAATTTGTACTGCACGATTTAATAAAACGATGTCCGTGTAGCCTAATTCTTTTAATTCCTCTGCTAAAGTTTCTTCGAAACCGAAGAAACATTTTAAGGTGATGCTAATTGAATCTTTTGTTAAATTATCGAGAGTGGTCATTTTTACGAATTAAGCGCCTAAATTTGTACAAAAGTAACACAATTGAAAGCATTCTTAGGTTTATTGTTCGCACAATTTTTCTTTACAGGGCTTTTCTGTACAGCCCAAAAAAGTGTGGGTGTGGTATTGAGCGGAGGTGGCGCAACGGGATTAACGCATATTGGTGTACTTAAGGCATTGGAAGAACGAGGTGTTCCAATTGATTATATTACAGGTACTTCAGCGGGAGCATTGGTGGGTGCTTTATATGCCTGTGGCTATTCTCCAGCTGAAATTGAAGCATATGTTTTAGGAGATGAATTTCAATTAATGGCCAATGGTAAGTTGGATGTAGGAAAGCGTTACCTTTTTAACGAAGAAGAAAGTCATGCCGGCTTTGTTGATTTTAGTTTTCATAAGGATAGTATTCTAAGAAATTCTATCCCCTTGAATTTGGTAACCCCTTCTTTTTTAGATTTTGAAATGGCTAAAATATTTAATGTCATAAGCGCAAGTCATCACGCCGATTTTGATTCCTTGTTTGTCCCTTTTCGATGTGTCGCTTCCGATGTTGTAAATAAAAAGAGCACGGTCTTTAAGGATGGATGTCTCAATCAAGCTGTTCGAGCTTCTATGACTTTCCCTTTTTACCTGAATCCAATTAAGGTGAATGGAATTATTTATTTTGATGGCGGTCTTTATAACAATTTTCCAGTTAATGTTATGTATGCTGATTTCAATCCTGATTATATTATCGGAAGTAATTGCTCTTCAAATCTTACTCAACCTAGCGAACAAGATTTCATTGGCTTGTTACAAAACATGATGCAAACACCTACGGATTATCAATTACCTTGTTCCGAAGGAATAATAATTAGAACAGATTCAAAAGTAGGAACCTTTCAATTTGATGAGGTAAAGCAAGCAATTGAGGATGGCTATAAGGCAACTATTTTGCAATTAGACTCATTAGCGATTGGGATAATAAACAGAATTTCACCAAGTGAATTAGCACTTAAAAGGGCGGTTTTTAAGCGAAAAAAACTACCTTTAATGGTTAGCTCAATAGCCGTTGAAAGTGTTGGGGATAAAAACTCATCATTCGCAACGAAAGCAATTTTACGGTCCAAAAACAATCAAGTTTTGAGTGCTGAGCAACTTCAGGATCGGTATTTTCGATTGTATTCTAAGCCACAAATTGAATTTATTTATCCAACATTAAAATTAAATAAGGATTCAACTTTCCATTTAAATTTATTGATTCGTAAAGCGAAAGATTTTAAAATAGATGTTGGTGGACATCTCTCTTCTAGGTCTGTGAATACTGGTTTTTTGGGTTTTACGTACCGTAGATTAGGTCGTCTAGCAAGTACTATTAATGCCTCTTCTTATTTTGGAAAGTTTTACGGTTCAGGGAAAATACTCGCTACCATTGATTTCCCCACTGTCTTTCCAATGTCTATTGCTACGTATTTTGTATTGAATAGATGGGATTATTTCCGCAGTTTTGCTACATTTTTTGAAGATGTCCAACCTTCATTTCTAGTGCAAAATGAAATATATTATGGCGCCAAATTTAAGCACCCCATATTAAATAATTCAAAAGGCACATTCGATTTCAGAAGATTTAAATTGACGGATGAATATTATCAAACACCGCAGTTTACCAATAAAGATACGGCTGATGTAACGGCCTTAATTGGTTCAACTATTAGTTACGAAGTATTACATAATACGCTTAATAGAAAGCAATTTGCTTCAACAGGCACTTTTTCTAGTCTCAAAGTACGATACGTTGCTTCAACCGAACGGACTTCGCCGGGTTCTACTGCCTTATTTGATAGTACGGTGGTTCAAGAACACAATTGGATAAATTTAAATGCAGAATTTCAACATTATTTCTTGCCTAAATCACGCATGCATATAGGGCTCCATTTAAAGGGGATGTTTAACAGCCAGTCTCTTTTTGCAAATTACACGGCAAGTTTGCTCTCCATGCCTTCATTTTCGATTATTCCTGATATGGACACTTATTTTTTACCTGAATACCGATCTCCGCAGCACGTTGGCGCAGGAATAAATTTTGTCGCTTTGCTTAAGAAAAATTTAGAACTACGAATAGATGCGTATTATTACCAACCTTTTATTATTCTTCAGAAAAATATTGATGGCACTATAGAATATTCAAAACCTTTTCTGGGGACATCTTATTTAGCTTCTTCTTCCTTAATTTATCATTCTATTATTGGTCCAATTCGGGCAACTATTAACTATTTTCCTCAACAAACGAAGCCTTTTGCTTTTCAGTTCAGTTACGGGTATGTTTTGTTTAATGAGAGGGCTGTTCGCTAATTGAATTTTTTATATTTGCACAAATTTAATATGGAAAAAATTATCTGTGGTATACAACAATTGGGTATAGGTGTTCCCAATGTTAATCAAATCTGGGCTTGGTATCGCTTGCAATTTGGTATTGATATAAAGATTTTTGAAGAAGCGGCTGAAGCTCCTTTAATGACAAAATATACGGGCGATAAAGTT
>CAMCQW010000143.1 GCA_945877045.1 Chryseobacterium gleum | reverse complement strand
TAATAATCTTGAATGTAATGAAGAAGTAAGCGTGGGCGATAATGCGCTTGTATTTCATTGTTATCCATGGTTTCTATTTTGCTTAAACCAGCAAGAAAGCAGGCATCAGCAACTAGTTTTGCCGCTTTTCCATGATCCGGATGCCGGTCTTCCAATGAATTAGCCAACACAATTTCCGGTCTAAACCGACGGATTTCAGTGATTATTTTTAGCATGCTTGCTTCATCATTCGCAAAAAAGCCATCTTTTAATTCTAAATTCTTTCTTACTGACAATCCAAGTGAAATAGAGGCATTCGCTGCTTCTTCTCGTCTTTTTTCGCTGCTTCCGCGTGTCCCTAATTCTCCTTGTGTTAAATCGACTATGCCGATTTTCTTTCCCATTTGCTGATACTTGATCAGTGTCCCACCGCATGAAATTTCAACGTCGTCGGGGTGCGCAGCAAAAGCAAGGATATCTAATTTCATACCTTTTCTGTTTGGTAACTCTCCACGCTTGGGCATGAACAGATCAAATTCCGATCACCAAAAGCATTGTCAACTCGTCTAACAGGCACCCAATACTTCCAATCTTTTAGATAGGGTAGTGGATATACTGCTTCTTGTGGCGTGTATGGATAATCCCAGTTTTTATTGATGATACAATCGGCCGTGTGCGGTGCGTTTTTTAGTAAATTATTCGCTTTGTCGGCAGTGCCATTTTCGATTTCCTTTATTTCTTCCCTAATTTTAATCATGGCAGAAATAAAACGATCCAACTCTTCCTTGTCTTCAGATTCTGTTGGCTCAATCATTAAGGTACCCGCTACAGGAAACGAAACAGTTGGTGCATGGAAATTAAAATCTATTAATCGTTTTGCCATGTCAGCCACTTCCACTTCAGCAGATTGTTTGAAGGCTCGGCAATCCAAAATCATCTCATGTGCAACCATTCCGTTTTTCCCAGTATACAATATATCGTAATGTCCTTTCAGTTTTGCCGCAATATAATTTGCATTTAAAATGGCTATTTCTGTAGCTTCTCTTAGACCTATGGCGCCTAACATTTTGATGTATCCGTATGAAATTATGAGTATGAGTGCGCTTCCAAAAGGCGCAGCTGAAATAGCGTGTATTGCTTTTTGACCTCCCATTTTTATTAATGGATTTCCTGGTAAAAAAGGAGCTAAGTGAGCAGCAACTCCGATAGGTCCCATTCCTGGACCACCACCGCCATGAGGAATGGCAAAAGTTTTATGCAAGTTTAGATGACAAACATCCGCTCCAATATTTCCTGGATTCGTTAATCCAACTTGCGCATTCATGTTGGCCCCATCCATATAAACCTGGCCGCCATTATCATGAATAATCTTCGTAATTACCTGAATCCCTTCTTCAAATACACCATGTGTAGATGGATAGGTAACCATTAATCCAGCAAGTATATCTTTATTTTCTGTTGCAACGCGTTCTAATTCCTCAATGTTAATATTGCCGTCTTCATCACATCCCGTAACGATTACTTCAAAACCAGCCATTACAGCAGACGCTGGATTGGTGCCATGAGCTGATGAAGGGATTATTATCTTCTTGCGTTGTAGATCGCCATTTGCCTCATGAAAAGCTTTTATGACCATTAGGCCAGCATACTCTCCTTGTGCACCAGAATTTGGTTGCAAAGAAACAGCGGCAAATCCGGTACAAGCACATAGATCTTTTTCTAATTGATGCAGCATTTCATAGTATCCACTTGCTTGTTCTTTTGGTGTAAAGGGATGCATATTGCAAAATTGCGAGTTGGTAATTGGAATTAATTCAGACGCAGCATTAAGTTTCATCGTGCAAGATCCTAATGCAATCATGCTGTGAACCAATGATAAATCTTTGTTTTCAAGGCGTTTCAAATAACGCATCATTTTTGATTCAGAGTGATGCTGGCTGAATACGGGATGACTTAATATCGCTGAAACACGTGCGTTATTTGTTGGAATGCTGTTTGTTCTTTCTCCTAATTGTGGTGCTGAAACACCTTTTAATTCCGCAAAAACGGACACTATTTTCTGAACATCATTTGTTGTGTGAGGCTCTCCAAAACTTAGGCTTACCGAATCAATTCCGAAATAATTAAAATTCATTCCATTACTTTCGGACAAGGTCTTTAATTTTTCAGTGTCTATTCCATGAACACAAATCGTGTCAAAAAATGAATCCGTGTGTAAAGAGAATCCTAAGCTTTTTAATCCTTTTGCTGTTAAGCTGGCAAGGTCGTTGACGGTTTGAGCAATTTCTTTAATTCCTGCGGGTCCGTGGTACACGGCATACATACTTGCCATTACAGCCAATAAAGCTTGGGCAGTACAAATGTTGGAGGTTGCTTTGTCGCGTTTAATGTGCTGTTCCCTCGTTTGTAAGGCCATGCGCAACGCTAAATTATCATCCGCATCTTTTGAGACACCAATAATTCTTCCGGGCATTGTTCGTTTGTACGAATCTCTCGTGGTAAAGAAAGCAGCATGAGGCCCACCAAATCCCATGGGAACACCAAATCGCTGTGACGATCCAAACACCACATCTGCACCCATTTCACCTGGTGCTTTCAATA
Source organism: Chryseobacterium gleum (assembly GCA_945877045.1). Classification (GTDB taxonomy): domain Bacteria; phylum Bacteroidota; class Bacteroidia; order Flavobacteriales_D; family Crocinitomicaceae; genus UBA952. The sequence continues at coordinate 2,850 of CAMCQW010000143.1, read as the reverse complement.
GGGCAAGTGCCAATAAATCCGTTGCTACAGCTACCTGTATCCCATTTTCTTTCCATGTTGAAATTAATGGTTCAATATTTTTAATTTCTCCCTTTGCAGTTGGATATTGTATGAGTGCACCGAAACAATTTTCACTTGATTGGTAGCTAGACTCATTACCAATAATAAGCTCAATTCCTAAATTGATGGCTCTTCCTTGTACAACTTCAATCGTTTGTGGGAAACAATCCTCGGATATAAAAAAGGTCTTTTTTCCAGCGCTAACATCACTTCTTGAGCGGGAATTATACATCATAATCATCGCTTCAGCGGCAGATGTAGCTTCGTCAAGTAACGATGCATTGGCTATTTCCATACCCGTCAAATCCATCACCATTGTTTGGAAATTCAAAAGTGCTTCTAAACGTCCTTGAGAAATTTCTGCTTGATATGGCGTGTAAGCGGTGTACCACCCTGGATTTTCTAAAACATTTCTTAAGATAACCGAAGGAACAATCGTTTCATAGTAACCTAATCCAATGAATGATTTCAATACCTTATTTTTATTCCCTAATTCGGTGATGTGCTGTAAATATTCAGCTTCACTCATCGCCTCTGCGATGTCTAATTCACTGTTTAAACGAATGTTAGCAGGAATCGTTTTGCCAATTAAAGATGCGATGCTAGCAGCTCCAATTGATTTGAGCATTTCAGACTTTTCGCTTTCGCTAGGACCAATGTGACGTTTTGAAAATGAGTTTATCATGAAAAAATAAATTTTTTAGGCAACAAATATACGTTCTATAAATGAATGAACAATTGATTAACAAATCGCTTTGAAAAGTGTTTTTAACAAGTTAAAATTGATCACTATTTTTTTAAAAATAATCAATAATTTTTAATCAACATAACTTAACTTAAGCATATTAGAACCGCCTAAATCTTCAATTGGAATAGATGCGATATTGATAACTAAATCCCCTTGTTGCAAGAACCCTTCATTTTTCATTATGTATTTGATGTCCGCAATGGTATGATCAGTACTAATAAGCTTATTGTAATAAAATGCACGGACCCCCCATAATAAATTCAATTGGGTTAATATGCTTCGATTGCTAGTGAAAATAAAAATAGACGTGTTAGGCCGCTGGGACGCAATTTTATACGCCGTATAACCAGAAAAAGACATCGTAATAATTGCTTTTGCCTCAACGCGCTGACTTAAACGACAAGCATTAAAACAAATCGAATCAGAAATAAATCGTTCTTGATTGCGCTCGGGAAGTTCCTCTTTGTTGTAAATACCCTCATGGGTTTCCATTTCCTTAATAATATTCGACATTGTACGAATAACTTCCACCGGATATTTTCCTACAGAAGTTTCCCCTGATAGCATCACGGCATCCGTACCATCTAGTACGGCATTAGCGACATCATTTACCTCTGCTCTAGAAGGAGTCATATTGGTAATCATTGATTCCATCATTTGAGTGGCAACAATGACAGGTTTCGCTTTCCGCACACATTTCGAGATGAGCATTTTTTGAATCAAGGGAACATTTTGAAAAGGAATTTCGACTCCTAGATCTCCTCGTGCTACCATTAATCCATCACTTTCTTTTATGATGTCATCAATGTTGTCAAGCGCCTCCGGCTTTTCTATTTTTGCTATAACTTTTGCTTTTGCGCCACGAGCTGCAATTCTATGTTTTAACTCAATGATGTCTCTTGCAGAACGAACAAAAGACAATCCTATCCAATCTACTTCGTGGTCGAGTGCAAATTCTAAATCTAATTGATCTTTTTCTGTTAAGGAAGGTAATGATATTTTGGTGTTAGGAAAATTAACGCCTTTTTTTGAAGATAAAATTCCACCCTGAACGATTTTACAAGTAATTTCAGTTTTTCCATTAGTTGTGATTACCTCCAGCATGATCTTCCCATCGTCCAATAAGATTTTCTCTCCCGGAGAAACATCCTGAGGTAATTTTTGGTAGTTAATCGAGAATCTCACGGCATTCCCTACCACTTTATCGGTGATTATCTTTATTTCATTTCCAACTTCCAAAAGGACTCCGTTTGCTTCCATTTCATTGGTTCTAATTTTGGGTCCTTGTAAATCAGCCAAAATCGCCACGTTTAATCCCAACTCGTCGTTTAACTCTCGGATAATTTTAATCGAATTCGCATGGTCGTCATATGCCCCATGTGAAAAATTTAAGCGGCAAACATTTAATCCTTCCAACATCATTTCTTTTAACACCTCTTTACTCGAAGATGCAGGTCCTAGTGTTGCTACTATTTTAGTTTTTTTCATGTATTATTTTTCAAAAATAAGGTATTCTGACAAGTGAAATTCATCACTTGAAAATCCAAAAGCCGCGATTACACTTTCCATCTTGCGCAATTCATCGATCATATCTTGAGGATTTAAAATATAATTTTCTTGCATGATTAAAAAATAATCTATGCTCGGTTTCTCAGACATAAAAATACGCCCTTCCTGTTTATTCCGTATTAAAAAGTACGAAATTAAGTTTTGTGGGTCATGGTAAAAATAGTAATTAAATCGATCAAATTCAGCTGTTTTTTTTATTGGGACTTCAATATTTACATTGCTTTTCTCTAAAAAAATATTAAATCTAGTATTTAAATGCCATGCCAAACGAAAATCACTTTGTGCTGAACAAATACCGACAAATTCAAAAGTCTCCACAGGTTCGTTTTCTAACACATATCTTTTTACTTTCTCTGCCATACCACAAAAATACTTAATTATATCTGCTAATTTTAGTAACCAATTGGTTAATAAATTATTCTCTTAAGATTATTAAACGATATCTTCCTGTTTAGAATTTGTTATCTTGAATG
>CAMCQW010000142.1 GCA_945877045.1 Chryseobacterium gleum | reverse complement strand
CCCTCCCCTCCATCTCGTTTTTGTAATCAACAAAAGCTGAGAGCATTGTTTGCGACATTTTTTCTTGTCCTTCAGCACTACCTATAAATTTTTCTTCTGCGAGGTTTGGCAAGAATCCCGTTTCAATTAAAACTGAAGGCATGGTTGTTTTATACAAAACAAGGAAACCTGCTTGTTTTACTCCTCTATCATATCGACCAATCCGTTTAAATTCTTTTTGTAACAATTCAGCAAATCGAATTGAATTATCAAGATTAACAGACATTTGCAATTGGATGCCAATTATGGCATCGGGAGACATGTCGAAGTCAAGATATTTCGCCCCTTTATCGTCTTCAAGCGAAATAATGGCATTTTCTGTTTCCGCTACTTTTTGTTGTGATTCTGTCCGATGCAATCCTAAAACATAGGTTTCCGTTCCGTAGGCAGAAGCACTTCCTGCATTGGCATGGATACAGATAAATAGATCAGCATTTGCCCTATTTGCAATATTTGCTCGTTCATATAATTCAACAAAAACATCTTTATCCCTAGTAAAAACAACTTTGACATCCGGATATTTGGCTTTAATTAGCTCCCCTAAACGCAAGGCCATGGCTAGACAAACCACTTTTTCATGTGCAAAAGACCCATGACATCCCGGGTCCTTTCCCCCATGTCCAGCGTCGATAACAACCGTTCGAATCAGTTGTTTTTCTGCATTCTTTGTCTGAGAAAAACAGACAAATCCCTGCATCAAAACCATACTAGTTAAGAAAATAAATAAAGGTCTAAAACAAACGTTCATTGTGCGCATAACGAATTTTGGTAGCTTTGCATAAAGGTAAACACCTTGACAAATATAATTTTAATTAATTGACAGTAAATAAGTCTCTTTATCGATTTATCTTCGGCACATTGTTAATAATGCAGGTATCATTTGTAGTTAGTGCACAAAGCACGAATTTAAAAGACACCATTTCCTTAAATGATTCTAGCATTACGGACATTATTTTATATTCCTCCAACGATTCTATTTTTAACGATATTAAAGAAAGAAAGGTTCATTTGTATGGGAATGCGAAAGTAGAAATGGGAGACATAAAACTAAGTGCTGGGTACATATTAATTGATTTAAATGCGAATGAAATTCAAGCATCCTACCGCTATGACAAAGACAGTAACAAAGTTGAATTGCCGACATTTACTGATGGTCAAGAACTTGTGACTTGCTTACGGATGCGCTACAACACGAAGACTGAAAAAGGATATCTTGAAGAGTTAGCGATTAAACAAGATGAGTTTTATTTTCATATGGGCGAAGCCAAAAGATACCCAAACGATGAAATACACCTCAAAAATGGTCGCTTAACCACCTGCGATTTAGAAGAGCCACACTACCATTTTCGTTTATCAAAAGCCGTTATGATTCCAGACAAGCGCATTGTAACCGGACCAATGAACTTATGGGTAAAAGGCATTCCCACGCCCTTGGGGCTTCCTTTTGCTATTATCCCTCAGCAAAAAGAACGGACACATGGCCTATTATTCCCAGAATTCATTCCGATTTCACAATATGGATTTGGGGTTCAAAATTTGGGTTATTATTTTCCCATCAATGACCGGCTTCAAACAAGCGCTTATATAAACCTTTATAGCAGAGGAAGTTGGGGTCTAAGGAATGATTTAGATTATTCCAAACGATATGCTTTTAGCGGAAAGGTATCCGTAGGTTTTCAGCAATTCAGGCAGGGTTTTCCTTTCAATACCGCACAGAACAAAGTTTCAATAATTTGGTCGCATAGAAAAGAGGCCAAATCAAATCCATATTGGTCATTTTCATCCAATGTAAACTTCATTTCGGATAACAAAACGAAAAACAATTTAGATCCAATTAACCCCCAATATTTTAACAACAGTTTTAACTCTGACATAAATTTAAACAGGGCATTTCCAGGCAAACCAGTTACAATGGGAATGAAAATATCCCTCCGTCAAAATTCAATTGCAAAGAATATTTCATTAACCAGTCCGATCTTCAATGCTAACGTGACACGCATTTTTCCATTTAAAAACATGGTAAAAAACCCAAGTAAAGAATGGCAAAAAACCATAGCCCGCATAGGATTAAGCTATTCAATGGAGAGTCAAAATAAATCCACTTTCAACGATTCGCTACTAACAGTTTTTGATTTTCGTGGTATCGGCAATGAATTTATGAATGGCGTAAACCAAGGGGTCGTATTGCAAACAACAAGTGGTTTTTTCAAGAATTCTGTTAAAATAACCCCAAGTATTTCCTATGGAAATAAAATTAATTTTCAGCAAATTCAAAAAAATTATAATTCACTAAGCAATGGAACTGAAATCGACACCTTAGCTAAATTCGGTATGGCGCATGAATTCAGTATGAATGTTAATCTTACGACAGTATTATACAGTTATTACCGCCTTATAGGCAAGAATAAGCCATTAATTCGTCACCTAATGACCCCAAGTATAGGTTATCGATTTGTGCCGCTTCTAAACCCATTAACGACAGCAAATGCAGGAGCAAACCAATCTCTCATTTCCTATTCAAAATATGAGCGAAGTATTTACAATGTTGGAAATTCTAGCAAATCATCCTTCTTAACTTTTGGCGTTAATAATTCGTTGGAGTTAAAAGTTAAATCAGACAAAGACACGGTAACTGGTTATCGAAAAATAAGGCTAATCGACCAATTTTCGATAACAGGAAATTATGATTTCAACAAGGATTCAATGAACCTTTCCAACATTCAGCTAAATTTGCGAATCAGCCCCTTCTCATGGCTTAACATTGTTGCTAATTCAGGTTTCAGTCCATATAGCTGGAGTACAATTAGTGGCAAAACGTTGGGGGCATATGCCATTAAAACGGGTCAATCGTTGGGGCGTTTTTTGTCTAATAACGTAACCACTACCCTCACACTCGCCTCCAAAAAAAGCCGGGAGATTATTGAAGAGACCAAAGAAACCGTTAAAACAAATTGGAATAGTGATTATAATCAATTCAGTTTACATCCAGAGCAAGCAATTTACTTTAACATCCCCTGGAAAATAAATTTATCGCATGTATATTCGATAAATGCGAATACCTCCAAAACTACCTTACAAAATGACAATTTTCTTTTTGTGCAAACAATAGTTATGAATGGTGACATCAGTTTTACAAAGCGATGGAATTTATCCAGTAATATCAATTTTGATATACAAACGAAGCAACTAACGAACGTTAACTTTTCTTTAAACAGAAATTTACATTGCTGGGCACTATCCTTTTATTGGACACCAATCGGTGGTAACAAAAGTTTTTTATTAAGTATTAGAAACACATCTTCCATATTCAAAGACGCAAAAATAGAAGTGCGGAAACCACCTAGTTTCTTATAGATTAATCCATATAAAGCAAGATTTTAGGTCCAACAACCATACTAATTGTTGTGATCCTTCGATCAGGATTATTAACCTTTCCATTCTCCACTTGTTTAGGTGGCAAACTTTCTCCCTGGCCATAAAACTTAACGTTATATGTTAATTTCAATTTCGTATTTAATTCTGCCAGTTGTTTTTCAAATTCTGCCGCTACAGCAGCAGCTCTTTTTTTAGACAATTCAAGGTTCTTTTCAGCCCGATCCGTTGCGTTACCAGCACCTTGTAGGTCTGAATAACCATTAATGATTAATATCGTTTTATATTCCTCTTGATCAAAAACATTTTCATTATGCTGATTTAAATACACTTTCCATTCAGCAATATCCTTCGTAATTGTCTCAATCAATACCGTTATTGCTAACTTTCCTTGTTTGGTAAGTACCGAACTCCCCGTATCAAAACTAATATCGGCAGAGATATTTTTTATTTCTTTATTAGAAACAATTAATTCCCCAATAGGGTAGACATAATTGTACAACAAATCATTTAATTCTACCGCTAAGCGCAAAGCTTTTTCGTTACCTGCTGGCGAATAAGGATCTGTTTCATTTAACAAATCAATGATTTGCTTAGTTCTTTCTATCAATTTATCCAACTGTACATCTATCTCTTGAATTCTTTCAGAACTATCAATTGAATAAAACATTTTTTTCTGATCTTCCAATCGACGCAATGCTTCATCGGCTTTTTCCAATGTTGCAGCTAGGCTTTTTTCGCGTTCAGCTTGCTTACGATTAAAATTATTGACGTCAGTTTCACCTTGTACCCCTCGAAAGATCGTTGTTTTAAACTTAGGTTTTACAAGCACTCCACTATCTTTGCAGGCAAATAATGAAAGGGAGCAAATAAAAAAAAATATTAAGTTTGAGTTATTCATAGAGCTAAAATTAACAAATATCGAATAAAGAGGTACTAATCACGTATTTATTTTTGATAGGACAAATAAAGGTAAAATTACTTAAAGACAAGAAAAAAAACAAAAGATTAAATCAACCCAGCTTTAGTTTTTTGCTGCAGAACATGCGTATATTTTGCGCCAAAAAAGATAATTTGTGCTGAATAATTTACCCAAGCCAAAAGAATAAATAGTGAGCCTGCAATACCTGATTTACCTAGAAAAAAATAATTTTGCAGATAATATTTTATTGCTAATTGACTCCCATATAATAACAAAGCTGTAAGAACGGCACCTTTAAACGCTAATTTATTGGACACTTTTGCATCATTAACATATTTTAATATCACCCAAAAAATAATCACATTACTTATGATAGAAAGTGCGTGATCCAAACATAACATCCCAAAATTAATTATTCCATTGTAAGACAAAACAGAATGTTCTATTAGTGAAACCACAAAAATTTGAAAAAAGTAAAAAAGAATAATCACTAGAGCAAAAGCGGACAATAAGAGCACAGATAAAAACCGGAAACTTACTAATTTGAGGACGATATTATCATTTTCATCATGTTTCACATCAAAGAAATCATTTAAACTTCTTTTCAGCGAAACAAGAAAAGCAGAGCAGGCATAAAGTAAAACAAGCACACTAACCACACTCATTAACCAACCTCCGTTATCTAGGTCAATAGCTTTCAAGTATTCGATAATTGTATCCGAATCAGCCAATCCTACTTTTTCATAAAATAATTGTTGAATAATAGAAACCATTTTATCGCGTCCAACAATTTTTCCGAACGAAGAAATGGATAAATAAAGAATGGGGAACAAGGCAAAAAGAGTGTAATAAGCCAATGCCGCACCATGAAAAAAGGCTCCCTCTTTAATGTAATTTACAAAAGCAAGCTTTATTAACTGAAGATTAAGGTACAAACGATTAACCCAGTTTTTTTTTGTTGATGTCAATGCAAATATTTTTTTTTAGCGGTTCGAAACTCAAGAGGATTATCTCCTCATTCTTAAGGGAATAAAAATAATTATAATAAACCAAACCGAGAAAAACTGAGGCAATATAATTCAATTGTATTTCTCCATTTTTATTTATAATGAATTCATCCGGTCG
>CAMCQW010000141.1 GCA_945877045.1 Chryseobacterium gleum | reverse complement strand
AGAAGAAGCGTTTGATGCTATGCGGATTCAATTGGCTTATCTATCGCGCGAATTTCATAAAATGAAATCTGGGAATTGGGTAACGAATCAAAATTAGTAGTTCCCAATTGCTTGCAGGTCGTTTAGTACCTCCTCCTTCTTCTTGATATTATAGCAAATTGTTTCTTTTCCATTGGTCAGCAAGATATTTTCTGACTGAATAATCTTTTGGTACGTGGCTGCTTGTAAGAATGTATCTATTCCAATCTTTATGTTTGGTTGTTTACATTCAACCAGAAGTTGCGGACTAAACGCTTCATTGTAAGCAACAATATCCCAGCGTTTAGTTAAGCCATTATAATTGATAGATTTTTCTACTGATAATCTTGAAAGGGGATAGTTTTTATGAATTATTAAAAAATGAAGGACATGTTGTCTTACCCATTCTTCGGGTGTTAGCACCAATAATTTTTTTCGAATTATGCAATTTACATAAATCAGCTCATTTTTCTTTGTTAGTTCTAAGGCTGCTTTTGGAAATATTAAAGGAACAAAATGCACCATTACATTCCAGGTAGAATTAAATTAATATCCTTGTAATTCAAATTAAATACTTTTCCGAGTACTTCATTGGTCAAGATCCCTCTATAAATATAAACCCCATTTCTAAATCCTTGATGGTATTTTATTAATTCCGATGCGCCACCATTATTTCCAATTTCTAAGAGAAGTGGTGAAAAAATATTTGAAAGGGCAAAAGAAGCTGTTCTAGCTACTCGAGATGCAATATTTGGAACACAATAATGAATTACACCGTGTTTAATAAATGTTGGTTCATTATGATTGGTGACTTTAGAGGTAGCGAAACAGCCACCTTGATCAATACTAACATCAATGATTACAGAGCCAGCTTTCATTTGCTGAACCATTTCTTCGGAAACGACACAGGGCGATTTCCCTAAATCAGAACGCAGAGCTCCAATCACAACATCTGCTCTTCGTATGGCTTTTTCTAATACTTTAGGTTGAATAACAGAGGTAAAGACACGACTTCCAATGTCATTTTGTAGTCTACGTAAGCGAGTCAAGGAATTATCAAATACTTTTACGGTTGCTCCGAGTCCAATAGCAGCTCTGGAGGCAAATTCACCGACAGTTCCTGCTCCAATAACAACTACTTCTGTAGGTTGCACCCCAGCGATTCCGCCAAGCATCAATCCTTTTCCGATAGAAAAAGAAGATAGTAATTCCCCTGCAATTAATATAGAAGTGGTACCTGCAATTTCTCCCAATGTTCTAACCACCGAAAAAACGCCTTCTTCATCTTTTATGTAATCCCATGCGATGGCTGTAATTTTCTTTTTTATTAATTTTTCAAGAATTTCCTTAGGTTGTGAGGAAATTTGCAAGGCAGAAATAAATGTTTGGTTTCCTGGCATTAAGTCCACATCTTCTTCCGTTGGAGGTGCTACTTTTAAGATTAAATTACATTGATAAATGGCACTTCGGCTTTGTGAAATTTCTGCTCCAGCTTCACTGTAGTCATTATCAGTAAAATTGGATCCTTCACCTGCCAATGATTCAATCATTACGTGATGACCGTTTGCTACCAATAATGCAACCGCTTCTGGGACTAATGCAACCCGCCTTTCTTGGAAAGATAATTCTTTAGGAATGCCAATTATTAAGCTTCCTTTTTTTCTTTCAATTTCCAGCATTTCCTCTTTTGGAAGAAATTTACCTTGTTGCATTAGAGTCTTTAATATATCAGGATCAGTAATCATCTTAGAAAGTTATCAGACGTTTATTTTGCTCAATTTCACGAATATACAGCCAAATTGTGTTAATAGGAAGAAATTCTTTTATTTTTTCAGGCCATTCCACAAAGAAGTAGGCATCTTCTTCAAAAAGTTCTTCCAATCCTATTTGATATGCCTCCTGTGAATTTTCTATTCTGTAGGCATCTAAATGGTAGCAATTCTGATTGGTAGGTAATGCATATGATTGAATAATGGAGTAGGTAGGGGATCCTTGCGGATTATCAATTCCCATTGCTTTTAAGATTTCTGTAATAAGGGTAGTTTTTCCACTTCCCATTTCACCAGAGAATGCCACACAACTTGTTTGGCTTACTTTTTTTAAAAACAAGTCTACGAATATTTTTAAATCGTCTGTCCCTTCAAGGGTATACTGATTTGATTCCTTAGTTGTTTTCATTGAAAATAAAAGGCTGAACTGTTCCATCTACCCAACTCTTCATGTGAAAATCTTCCCCATCAAATTGTGCAAAGGTGCAATGGCTTATCCACTCACCTAAATTATAATAAGTGGCTTGATCTATTGGAAGTTCAATGGGTAAATGCCGATGACCAAAAACAAAATAATCTATTTTTTCTTTTTTCGCAATTTCTTTCGAATAGAGGTAGAGCCATTCATTTTCTTTACCGAGGAATTTCTCATCTTTTTTTCCTTTGGAGGAGCGGCTTTTTCTTGAAAAATAGTTGGCGATACCGATTCCAAAATTAGGGTGAAATCGTGCGAAGGTCCATTGACAAACTTTACTTCTGAAGAATTTTTTAATGATTTTATATTTTAGGTCACCAGGGCCTAATCCGTCACCATGCCCAATAAAAAAGACTTTCTGATTTATTTTTCGCAGCATTGGTTGGTAATATATTTGGGCATTGAATTCCTTTTTAAAGTAATCAAAAAGCCACATGTCGTGATTTCCGGTAAAAAAATGTAGTTTAATCCCCGCATCGCTTAGGCTCGCAAACTTCCCTAATAAACGGATGAATCCTTTTGGGACTACTTCTTTGTACTCGAACCAAAAATCGAAGACGTCGCCAAGAAAATAAATTTCAGCGGCATCTTTTTCAATCTCATTTAGCCAAGCAATTATTTTTTTTTCACGAAGAAGACTACTTTCCCAATCGGGTGCACCTAGATGAAAGTCCGATGCAAAATAGATCTGGGTTTTTGTAGAACTCAATTTTTAATTTTTAAAAATATTTTCAAGTTCTTTCTCAAGTTCTTCACCACGAAGATTAGTTTTGATAATATTCCCTTCCTTATCAATAAGTACAGTAAACGGCACGCTATTAACCTGATACATCTTACTGACACGGCTGTTCCACCCACCTAAATCACTCACATGATTTGGCCAAGTAAGTTTGTCTTGATTGATAGCTGCAATCCATTTGTCTTTGTCTGTGTCTAAGGAAACACTCATGATGGTAAAACCTTTGTCTTTATATTTTTCATAGATACGAACCACATTTGGATTTTCTTTCCGACAAGGGCCGCACCAAGATGCCCAGAAATCAATCAGTACTACTTTTCCTTTTAAACTAGCCAAACTAATTTTTGTCTTTCGATCAATCCCTAGTTCCTCAAAATCTGGCGAAACTTTCCCTGGAGAGAGAAGTGCTGCATCATTTAATTGTTTTGCCTCTTCTAGCTTTTTATCCTTAATACCTTGGATATATTTCACATATTCTTTTACTGTTGGACTTTCACCAAAGTTCGATGATACCTGATTCATAATGCCTTCGTAGGCTTCAAATTCCGTTTGAACATTCATGGATATTAAGGCAATGATTAAGGCCGGAGAGTTTTGATTACTTGCAATGAATTCTTGTCGATCGTTTTGGTATTGCAAAAATTCTTTACTCATGTAATCATTAATCGCTTTTGCTTTTGACGTATCCGCTTTAAGTGCTGTCATGGCAGAATCGCTTTTAATATTCCAACGATCCATTAGGTTGGAGAATTGGTTCATTGCATGTGATTCATCTGATCCAACGATGTTGCAAAATTTACTAATTTTCTTTCCATCGCCATAAATTTTAATATCGCTTTTATCCCGTAAAATTAAATGTGCTTGACTTTTTCCCATTCTCAGTACGTAATAATCCGTTGACGGCAAATTGCCCTTAATGGTAAAATTTCCTTTTTTATCGATAGGTACTGCGATATAATCTTTATAGTATTTCCCGTAAAAATGAGAAATTTTTACTGAGTCGAAATCAGCGTTAAATATATTGCCTGAAACAGTCACATTAATGCTGTTTTGTGCAAATGCCATACTATTTAAAATAGTAATCAGTAGTAAAATAGGTAGATTTTTCATACGTTAAATTTATAAAATACTTTTTATTTTTTGCTCTAATAATTCACCCCGTAAGCCAACGCCTAAAATTTTTCCATCCTTGGAAACTAAAACAGTATGTGGTATAGAATTAAATCCATAAACTTGGGTCATTGGGGATTGCCAACCTTTTAAATCACTAACGTGATTTGGCCATACTAGTCCGTCCTGTTCAATAGCACTTTTCCATGCTGTTTCATTGTCATCTAAAGAAACAGATAAAATTGTAAATTCTTTATTTTTATATTTTTCATAAAGCTTAACAAGGTTCGGGTTCTCTTTTCTACATGGCCCACACCACGATGCCCAAAAATCTATTAAAACAACTTTTCCTTTGAGCGACGATAGGGTAAGCGCTTTTCCATCAGGAGTTGTAAGTGTAAAATCTGGCGCTGGCATGGTACCATTCTCGATTGTTTTATATTGCTCGTATCCAGCGGCAATTTGTTCATATTGAAAAGCAACCGAATTACTTGCAGGTGAATCACCGTATTTCATTTGGAAAGCTTTGGCAATTGTTTCCAGCGACTTTAAATTGTCTATGTTCCATGTTTCAAAACCACTGGAAGGAAATAATTCCATACCGAGAATGATGTTGTAAGGATTATCAGGTGATGTGTTAATTTTATTTCTAGCATACACTTCAATTTCTTCCTTCGTTTGACTTATTATTTTGGAAAAATCCGATTCGCTAAGTGTTTTTTGTTGACTAGCAATTTCATCCATTTTAAGATCCACTTTGCGTCGCAATTTTAAGTATTCATTCATCGTTAAGGACCAAGAAGTACCGCTTGCATTCGGAATCTCCGTAAAAGTTGCTAATGAGGTATTAATCTTAAGATGATCTTTCGGCTTTAGCGGTAAAGCAAGGCTCTTTTTTTCATCATTACCAATAGTTATGATATAATAACCAAGGCCAGGAACATTACCATCGATGGAGAAAGTGCCATCGGGGTTTATAGTGCTACTGGCAACAATTACGTTCCCATTCTCACTTGGAGCATTGATGGCGATCGTTAGTCCATCGGCATCGAGCACTTTTCCGGATACATGAAAATTTATTTCCAATTCTTCTTCGCTTTCCGAATCGTTACAAGCGAATAAAATTGATAGTAATGGGAAAAGCGCTAGTAATAAATATTTCATAATGCATCGAGTGTTGATCGTAATAAACCATTTGATTTCTTTGGGTCTGCTTTACCTCCAGAAACTTTCATAAGTTTTCCCATAAAAAAGCCAATGAGTTGCTTGTCTCCATTTCTATATCTTTCCACTTCAGCTGGATTTTCTTCAATAACGCGATTGATGTATCCATCAATTATGCCTTCATTTGCTTCCTGGAACAAGTTTAA
>CAMCQW010000140.1 GCA_945877045.1 Chryseobacterium gleum | reverse complement strand
CGATCGCTTAAGTTGTTTGGTGGTAATTTGCAAAAGGATTAATTTTTGATAAATAGATCTTGCTCTATATGTGAATTAACTAGAAGTCTAATCCAGTATTTACCGGGTGCTAAGTCACTAACATTTATCTTTCCATCACTGATTCTTTTGGGAATTAGACTGCCATTTTCTGAGATTACCTCACAGCTTGATGGCAATTCATCTACTATGGTAAAATACAACTCTTTTTGCACAGGATTTGGATACACTGACCATGATAAATTGCCTGTGATGTTTCCAGTACCTAACATGGAAAGCGCCATTTTTACGGCATGATACCCGTTAATTTTCCCCGCTCCCCAAATTGGACTTCCTCCGGCTGGAATTACGCCGGTGAAATTATCTGTTCTGGCTGTTTCCATGATAATTTGCTTCACTTGACTTGCCGATAGATAAGGATTTGCTTCTAAAATTAAAGCGGCAACTCCTGCTGCCATAGGCGAGGACATGGAGGTGCCAGAAAATTTGGCAAAATGATAGGTAGTGTTGTTAAATGTTACATTAGCAAAAGAGGTAAAGGGAGAATCTGTAAAAGAAGAAATTGCGGAAACGATAGCCACACCGGGTGCTGCAATATCAGGTTTCATAACGCCATCGTAGCGTGGGCCCCGACTTGAAAAGGAAGCAATTCCTCCACCAACATAATTCCCGCCACTTGTTTGATAACTGGTCGCATAGGCCGCCACGCTTATAACATCATCGGAACAAGATGGCTCACTGATACCATTGTTTGCATCTCCTGAAATTGTACCACTTCCTCCAGTTAAGAATCCCATTCCCCAATTCCCAACATCGTTGGATAATTCGGTAACATTCCAATAATGGACAGTGCCTGAATCGGCTTGCGATTTTAATAAGATCCTCAAGCTTGTATTGGTGTTCTTTACGCGTAATCGCATTTGCGGTTTGCCATTCAATGGATGAGAAGCATCAGCGGAGATATTATATCTAATTGTATCATTTCCAGTAACCAAAAAGGTATCGATGTAGTTGTTTGTATTTAGGGTACTATAAAACGGACTTTCAATCAAGGTTGAGTTGGATGAGTTTGTCACAATGATGCCATTAGAGAAATGGTGATTTGGTTCTCCCCACGCATGGATGCTTTGTCCCCACATATTCGGGTTAGATGCGTAGGGGTAGAATTCCACCCTCGATTTCATTAGGTCATTATTGAATACTTTCTTGATGTGGAAATTTACGTTTCCATTATTTCCCCCAGCATTTGAAAAAACAACTCCGAGCGCTGAATAAGCAGAAATGGCTTGGCTTAATAATGAATTACCATCCAAGGTTCCGAAGTGATATAAACCCCAACTCATATTAATTACCAATCTTTTTCCATCTGCTTGTGCTTTTTGATACATCCATTCCCAAGCATCCAGCACAGCCGATTCATCGACAAGGAAAGTTACAAAAAGAAAATTAGCTTCGTAGGCAACGCCTCTGTATATGCTTCCTCCACCGCTTCCACCTGCAATTGACGCAACATGAGTCCCGTGTGTAGAATGACTATAAATATTGGCCGTATCGGTTTGAGCAGCCAATAAAGATCCAATGGTATTGTATTCTGTGCCATAAGAAAAACCTTGTGGGGCAGGGCCACTTGTTTTGAATTGGTCCCAAGCAGCAATAATTCGTGTTTGATTGAGCGCTGTGTCATAGAAAACAGGAGAAGTATAATCAAATCCCCAATCTGTTACTCCGATATAAACATTTTTTCCTGCGTATCCTTGAGGTAAGTTAATGCCGGCATGAACGCTATCGACATGCATATCGATAATTGCTTTGTCTAATTGATGATTAATTCTAGCGGCAATTTTTAGGTGATCGATTCCTTTAAGATCTTGGATAGAAGCAAGGTCATCTAGTTTTATTTTTAAGCTAACCACTGATGCAATTGGAGAGCCAACGATCATTCCATGCTTCTGAAAATAAGACTTGTCGAATTCATTATTTATTTTCCCGATGAATGATAAATACCAATCATTATTGATTTTATTAATAGGAAAATAGTTTACTATTTCGCTTGACTTCGAATCGCTTATTTTTAAACGTTCACTTGAAATTAATTTAATATCAGTCCGGTCACTAGCACTTAAACGTAGTTGAGCAAAAGATGTGGAATATCCAACAATAAAAAGCACTATAAGTGAAAGTAATAATTTCATATCTTCCAAAAATAGGTAAATAATCGTTTAGAAAGTAAGACTTTTGAATTAGAAGTCTATTTTTTTTAACAATGAATACTTCAAAACTCGATAACGAACTATATGGTTTCAAATAAATTCTCTGTTGATTTCCGAACTTTTGCCAATCCTGCCAGATTATCTTCGGAGCTTCTATATCCAACAGCTAGAAGAAGCACACTTTGTAAATTTTTTGATGCTAAATTAAGTGCTTCATCAAAGGATGTTTTATTAAATCCCTCCATTGGTGTTGCATCAATTCGAAGGTTGGCGCAGGTATGCATAATGTGACCTAAAGAAATGTAGCCTTGTTTTGCAGTCCATTCGCATAGTTCTTCCGTACTGAGTTTTGCGAAGGAAGCGTCCATATTTTCACCAAATTTACTAAGGTCTTCCAATGGTATATTTCTTGATTCACTCATTAACGAAAGATGCTCACCAACCATCTTTGGACTTATGTTACGATAGGAGCAAATAACAATTAAGTGAGATGCATCTGTTATTTGCGGTTGGTTGTAAGCAAGAGGAAGGAGTTTCTCTCGCATACTTTTATCGTTAATAACTATATACTTTACGGGTTGTAGACCGTAAGAACTGGGAACAAGTCGTAGTGATTCGCAAATGGTTTCAAAATCTTCTGTTGATATTTTTTTTTCAGCATCATATTTTTTGGTGGCATAGCGCCAATTCAAATCGTCAATAATTGTATTATTCATATTCTAAAATATCATGGGCACCTCCACAAGAAGCAGGCGGCCTGGTTGTATATTATTAATTTCTATTGTTTCACATTCTGAAATACCCAGGGCATCTCTTTTGTTTAGTGTATGTTCACCAATTTGATGTTGCCCTTCAATCGCCATAATATAAACGCCATTAGTTGGTAAATGAAGCGCGTAATTTATGGTATGTTGGTGCGATAGATCAACAATTGAAATCCATGCATCTTGATGAATCCAAGTACCGGCATCTTCCTTGTGGGGTGATACAAGTTGCAGTATGGCATCCTTCGCGTCAGCTATATCATAGTTAATCTGGTCATAACGTGGCTCAACATTTTGTTTATTAGGAAAAATCCAAAGCTGAAAAAGATTAATTTTTTCGTTGGCACTATCGTTTATTTCACTGTGATAAATTCCTTTTCCAGCACTCATTACTTGTACTTCACCTGAATGGATAACTTCAGAATGTCCCATGCTATCTTGGTGTCGTAATGCTCCTTCCAATGGAATAGTAATGATTTCCATGTTTTCGTGGGGATGTTCCCCAAATCCATTTCCACCTAAAACTATATCATCGTTTAGAACTCGCAAGGCTCCAAAATTCATTTTTTCGCGGTTTTGCCAAGAAGCAAAACTGAAGGAGTGCTTTGCTATTAACCAGCCGTGATTGGCATGCCCCCTTAAGTTTTCTGGATGGAAGATGATTTTCATAGTCGTAAAACACAAAATTACTTAGAATGTTTATATTGAAGGATGGAATTTGATTTATTCTTTAAGGCTTTGTCCTCCGTCCCGGCGGAAAAAAACGAAAATCAATTATTTTTTAATTCAATACGGATTGTTAATAGTTTTTCGAGATCGTTCCGCTTTGTCCCAAAATAAATTACGAAATTCGTTTTATGGTACTAAGTAGATTTTGGTTAGCGATTTTTATTTCATCAATAGCATTTGTGCTAATTGGTTTATTCACTTCGAATAATTATTCTATTGATTATATATTGAACGGTGAAAAAACAGATCCAGTTTTAGTTGGGGAGAAATACCTCAATCAACTACCAAAATACATAAGAGATAGTATTCAAAAGGCACCCGATCAAACAATGGTCGTTAATATTAATTCCGCTGATGCTGATACCGTTTATTGCTTAAAAAACAAGTCTGTCCAAATATATTCAGGTGTTCAAAAATCCGATGGACTATTGCCAACATGTAAGAATACCTTGGTAGATATCATTTTGCCATTGGTCGCCTATTTGGCATTTTTCTGCGGAATCATGCAGTTGTTAATAGATTCTGGCGCTTCCGAAAAATTAGCGAAAAAATTAAGTCCTTTGTTCGTGATTGTATTTCCAACTATCCCAAAAAACCACGAGTCAATTTCATACATGACGCTTAATTTTGCGGCAAATTTCTTAGGCTTGGATTCCGCCGCCACGCCATTTGGATTAAAAGCAATGCAAAGTTTACAGGAGTTAAATCCGGATAAAGACCGGGCAAGTGATGCCCAGATTATGTTCATGTGTCTCCATGCTGCCGGTTTAACATTAATTCCAACCTCTATCATTGGTTATCGCGCTGCAGCAAATGCTTCGAATCCGGCAGATGTTATGTTGCCATGCATTATTACTTCCTTAATCGGAACAATAGCAGCTTTTCTAATTGTTGGAATTCGTCAGCGTGTTAATTTTAAAAGTGCCGCCTTGATCGTTGGATTAATGGGGCTTATTTCTGGTGTTATCGGTCTTTTGTTCTATATTAATCAAATGGATTTAATTTCTAAGAATTATTTTACCGGTAATCTTTCTGGCATCATGTTATTAGGAATTATTGGTGTCACATTGATTTTTTCATTGATAAAGGAAAAAGAATTTAAATTGAAAAGCACTACCGTTTTTGACTCTTTTGTTTCGGGTGCTCATAATGGCTTGAAGACAGGTGTTATTATTTTTCCTTATGTACTTGGAATGTTGGTGGCCATTTCATTGTTTAGAAACAGTGGGCTTTTTGAAATTATCAGTAATGGAATTACCTATTTATTTTCATTGATGGGTGTTGCCAATGAGGTTACTTCCTCGTTACCTGTTGCCATGTTACGTCCTTTTAGCTCTGGAGGCTCCCGTGGTTTTATGATTGATGCAATGCATAATTTTGGTCCAGATTCATTCACCGGAAGATTGAGTTGTATTTTTCAGTGTAGTGCAGAAACAACCTTTTACGTGATTGCGGTTTATTTTGGCGCCATTAATGTAAAAAATACGCGATATACCCTAGGCACCATGCTTTTGGTCGATTTAATATGTGTTATCGCCGCAATTTTTGTAGCCACATGGTTTTTTTAATGGAAGCGTATGTTTAGTTTTTTTAGACGAAAGATAAAAACTCTTAAGCCGTCAAAACCGATGGAATTGAAGCCAATTCAATATGATCCAAAAGTAATTTTAGCTTGGGCAAAAGCGATTGAAGGAGATAGAGTCATTCAATTAGGACTTAAAGAAAATGGTTATCCTGAGTTGTTTCACGCCACTGAGGCTATTTTTCTTAATCAAGATTCCAGGGATTGGCTAATCGCGAATGGTTACGGACAACTGATGGCGATGGTGAATGCT
>CAMCQW010000139.1 GCA_945877045.1 Chryseobacterium gleum | reverse complement strand
GCAAATTTACCTTCATCCGTAATTAAACCCATTGCAATACCAGAAACTGGTGCTTTGATTTGAATTCCACCATCCATTAATGCTAAAGTTCCAGCACAAACAGTTGCCATAGAAGACGAACCATTGGATTCTAATATATCAGAAACAATACGAATTGTATAAGGATTATCATCTGGAAGAACTGGCTTAAGCGCACGTAAAGCTAAGTTACCGTGTCCAATTTCTCTTCGAGACGTTCCTCTTAATGGCTTCGCTTCACCCGTTGAAAACGGTGGGAAATTGTAATGCAACATAAAACGCTCTGTTCCTTTAAAAGTAGCACCGTCAATTAATTGCTCATCCATTTTTCCACCTAAGGTTAAGGTAGTTAATGATTGAGTTTCTCCTCTGGTAAATACAGCAGAACCGTGCACCATTGGTAAACAATCTACCTCAGCCCAGATAGGACGAATTTCATCAAACTGACGACCATCCAAGCGCTTACGATCATTTAACATTACCCAACGCACCGCTTTCTTTTTAACTTCAGAAAAATAAGGTGAAATGAATTTTCCAATTACGGCTAATTCTTCATCGGAATAGCTTGATTTAACTTCGGATTTAATTGCATCAAACAATTCAGTACGCTTAGCTTTATTAGCCAAGCCCATTCTTGCTACGTCTTTACATTTTTCCATAGCCAATTCATACACCTTCGCTTTAACCGCGTCGTCATGTGATTCATGCGAATACGTGCGCTTAGGTTGTGAAGTTGGAATTTCAGCAGCTAGATCTAATTGAAATTGACACTGTTCTTTAATGGCAACGTGAGCAATTTTGAAAACCTCGATTAATTCATCTTCAGAAATCTCTTGCATTTCACCTTCCAACATGTTGATGTCTTTCATGGTTCCAGCAATCACGATATCGATATCAGAAAGAGCCATTTCAGCCATTGTTGGATTTAATATATATTCACCATCAACACGACCAACTCGTACTTCAGACATTGGGCCATTGAATGGGATGTCAGAAACAGCGATAGCAGCAGAGGCAGCAAATCCACATAAAGCATCCGGATTATTGATGCCATCATATGACAATAATTGAATCATTAACTGAACTTCAGCGTGGTAATCATCCGGAAACAAAGGACGTAGAGCTCTATCAACCAAACGCATCACTAAAATTTCCGTTTCTGATGGTCTTGCTTCTCTTCGGAAAAAACCACCAGGAAAACGTCCTGCTGCCGAATATTTTTCACGGTAATCAACTGTTAACGGAAGGAAATCTACCCCTTCTTTTGCTTCTTGAGAAGAAACGATAGTTGCTAACAACATCGTATCCCCCATTCGAACGACAACAGCGCCATCCGATTGTTTTGCCAATTTACCGGTCTCAACGCTGATAGTTTTACCACCGGTGACCATTGACTTTCTTATTCCTATATTCATTTTTATTTATTTACTTGGTTATTATACAAAAAAAGGACATACGACTAATGCCGAATGTCCCCTCTAATAAATTTTTGCGTTTTGGTATGAATTAACGACGAAGTCCTAATTCTTTCACTAAAGCGCGGTATTTCTCTATGTCTTTACTTTTTAAATAGTCTAATAAACTTCTTCTTTTACCTACTAATAATTGAAGAGAACGCTGGGTTCCAAAATCTTTACGATTCCTTTTTAAGTGTTCTGTCAAATGACTAATACGGTAGGTAAACAATGCCACCTGACCTTCTGTTGACCCTGTGTTTGTTTCAGTGCCACCGTGTTTTGCGAAGATTCCTTTTTTTACTTCTGAATTTAAATACATGCCAATATTTTGTTAAATAATTTTTATGTAGCTACTCAACTCATATGAATAGCGGGTGCAAATATAGCTATAGTTTTGAAATACGCAAAGTGATTGCATAAAAAAACCTCCCGAAGGAGGCTTTTAATAGTAAGATAACAGCTAATTAATTTTCAGATCTAGTTCGAATTGCTAGAGGAATCGCAAATTTTGGAATAAACGCCAATAATGCAATTACAATTTTTAACGCAAAATTATACACTTCTCTATAAATATAAAAAGCAATTAGAATAATGAAAGACATCACAATTCCTGTTAATCCCATTAGTAAAACATCCATAAACATGTCATAATTACCTGGTGAAACAGCATTCGGAATATTTTGACCAATTTCATTGATTCCAGTCATTTCACCCATTCCGCCCATGGCTAAGGGTGCATAAACAGATGAGCCAACTAAGGCCGCTATTAATTGCATAAAGCCAATATAAAAAATGATTCCGAATAACATTTCACCGACTAAGGTAATTGAGCGAGGGCTTACCTTTCCAAATAAATAATCTAAAAGACCTTCATATTCCAGTGCTTCAAGTTCATCAGTTCTTTTTTTAATCAAGCTGTATAGTCCCCATGCAAGGCAAATACTTGCCACAAAGCCAATCAACAAACCAACTGCAGAACCTGCTTTTTCAGCACCAGTCATTCCGCTGGCAAATCCTATTTTAAAATAGCCCGAATCGCCGAATAACTTAATAACAGTTATAACAATTCCGCCTAGTAAAACGCCATAAGACAGCAGTCGCCAAAAGGTAACCACAAACCATTTAAATAAATTCCCATTGTCAATTTTTCCTAAAAAAGGGAGCACTCGATTGTTGTAAGCATTGTCAACAATTGCAACATTTACAAAAGGTAAATTCTTTTCCATAAAATTAAGATTAAGTTAAGGTTAAATAATTATTAGTTAAGTTATAAATATAGCTATTTTATTATAAATCAATTATTTAATAAGGGTAAGTTTTAAACAATAATCGTTACATTAAGCATACAATGCTTGATCATGTTAGCTTTTAGCAAAAATTATATTGTTAACAATTCAAAAAATAATTGATTGACTAACAGTTATTTAATTGAAAAAGGGGGGGGCTTCAATGAAAAAGACGTATTAAACAAAAAAGTGCCATTAGATAACTGACAGCCTTTTATAGTATAAAGTTCATGCTAACTTTCCAAAGCGGCACTACTTGGAGTTGCAGTGGATCCGAAATCAGCTTCATCACCTTTTGTTGAAAATGGAGGATAGGTTTCAAGACAAAAAGACAAATAAAATAAATAGTTAATCAAATTCTATATGATAAGAGTTATAAAATCTTTTTAAGGATATTTTTATTACATTTGCACTGTTCTTTGGTTCTCTGAATAAGAGATTAATAAGGAATCCGGTGTAAATCCGGAGCTGTAACTGCAGCTGTAAGCACTTTAAAAACGAATCATTGTCCACTGTTTATACGGGAAGGCGATTCGAACTTAGTGTAAGCCAGAAGACTTGCCATGAACGGAGTGAAGACTTCAGATTAAAGTTGGACTCGGTTATGGGATTGTTGCACCCATGCCCTGCCCTATTTTTTTCTTCTTCAAAATTTTATTTATTAATCGTTAAAAAAACCGAACGTATGAAAAAAGTACTACTTACCATTAGCTTAAGTCTAACAGCGCTTGTACAGGCGCAAAACTATGTGCACCAAGCAATCATTATCAATGAAGGTTATTTTGATTACGCAACAAATGCGATCATTGAACCAGTTACAATTGGTAGTTATAATCCTGCGAATCAAACGTATCAAGTAGTTGACACCTTAGAAGGAATGCGCTTTGCATCAGACCTCATCATCGATGGAAATTTCTACTATGTCGCTGCCGACACAAAAATTTTCAAAATGGATTTGAATACGCACCAAGAGGTGGCATCAGTAGTTTGTCCCGGAGTGCGTAACTTAGGAATCTACCAAAATAAATTAGTAGCAACACGTGGCGAATACCTTGTTAGCTTCAGTTCTTATCTACATATTTACGATGCCAGCACGCTTTCGTTAATTCAAGCGATAGATACTGTGCAAGGTCCAAAATGGGCTACACAAAACATTATAATTGATGGATCATCAGCTTACATTGCCGTGAACAATGGTTACGAGTGGGGTAATGAGAAAGGACTTATCGGTAAATTGGATTTAAACAACCTAAGCTATGGAAATGAAGTAGATCTAGGTCCAAATGGTAAAAATCCGGACAATCTCGTAAAACTTGGCGGTTTTCTATACACGGTCAATAACAAAGACTTTTCAGGTTCTTCGATTTCGAAAGTAGCACTCGATGGTTCAAGCAATAGCACCGTTAATTTGGCAGCTGCTTCAACAGGATGCGGAACCTCTGCTTTACGGGATAATAAATTGGTTTATCAACTTTCAATGGAAACTATTCTAAATGAATTTGACGTTAATGTAATGAACAGCAGCGGACCAGTAGCAGGCCATACACTAAATTACTATGAACTAGCACAAGAAACGGTTTCCGGTCAATTTTATACCAGTGAAACCGACTATTTTTCTTTTGGAAAAGTGCATATTTTCGATGCAAACAATATCGAACTATCGAACTTTAACGTGGGGATTTCACCAGGAACGATTGTGTTTGATGTCCGTTCGTCTGCAGGAATTTCAGCAATAGAAAATTCCATTAGTATTTATCCAAACCCAGCAGTGGATTATTTAAACGTTTCGGCTGAAGGGATAAAGCGGGTATACGACTTTTCAGGAAAGTTACTCATCGAATCGAATGCAACAAACTTAGATATTACCATGTTAAATCAGGGTATTTATTTACTAAACGTAAACGGAATAAACCAACAATTTATTAAGCGATAAGCTTTCTCTTTGTGAATCTTCAATCCCGGTTGCTTAAGGCAATCGGGATTTTTTTTTTGTGCATAAAAATCAGCAGTAGCATTACTAATTTGCCTTACGACCAAACCTTTGTTCCTTCAGAGCAATTTTTGCAAATATCGATTTCTTGTCTATTTACTAGCACTGCATATCGAAATTTTTGATATTCTTTTGACTTCCATATGCCTCGAAAATGTTGATTTGTAACATTTCCAAGAACATGCGACGCATCTTTGTCAAAACAACAAGGAACTACTTTTCCGTCCCATGTTAGGACACTTCCAGACCACATGCGCCAGCAATGATTTCCTTGTCTACCTTTTAATTTATAGGTCCCATCGGATTGCTTGGCATAACGTGCATATTCTTCTTGTTCTGGCATCAAACTATTTCCGTTCTTAAAATCGTATAATTGCGCTGTTTTAATTCGGACCTCATCAATCCCTATTTCTTTTGCCAGCGTAAAAACTGCAGGGATTTCAGCTTCATTCGGTTTTACCGCTAGAAATTGAAAAATCAGAAAAGGCGTTGCTGACCTACGTTCCTTTTTTGCTTGCACTAAAAAGGCAGATGCTTCCAACACTTTAGATAAATTACCATTAACTCGGTATTGCTCATAAGTCGCCTGTGTGATTCCATCTACAGAAATAATCAATCTATCCAGTCCCGAATCAATAATCTCTAAGGCTTTGGCTTTATCAATAAAATGAGCATTCGTAGACGTTGCGGTGTACATTTTTGCTTTCTTGGCTTCTCGTATCAAATCCAAAAATTGAGGATGCAAAAAAGGTTCACCTTGAAAATAATAATTAACATAAAAAACAGACGATTTTACTTGTTCAAGCATTTGCTTGTGCACATTTAAATCTAATTTTCCTGTAGG
>CAMCQW010000138.1 GCA_945877045.1 Chryseobacterium gleum | reverse complement strand
AGGGGAGGGGTGATAAAGTACCTGTTAATAATAATGTAGAGCCGGTGAAGCCTGTCGAAATTATATCTGAAAATAATACAAATGAAATTTTAGAAAAATCACTTTTTTTTAGTGTGCAAATAAGTACTTCAGACACCAAAATTCCCTTAAATTCAAACATCTTTAATGGCATGGATGTTAAAGAATATAGGCAAGGTAATTTGTATAAATATTACACCGGATCTTTTGTGAAAGATATTGATGGTGCCAAGAATTTGAAAGTCGAATTACAAGATAAAGGGTTTAAAAATGCTTTTGTTATCGCTTTCTTGGGTGGAGAGCGTATTAGTATAGAAAAAGCTATTAAATTAGCAGAAAATTAGAGCGTTGAAATATTCTAAGGAAATAAAAGCTGGCTTTATTGCTGTTCTTGCAATTGTTATTATTGTGCTCGGTGTAAACTTTTTAAAGGGCAATAGCTTTTTTGGAGGTGACGATACGTATTACAGCTACATGGAAAATTCAGGGCAATTAATGGTAGCGAGTAATGTCACACTTAATGGTGTTATTGTTGGGAAAGTTTTAGCGGTAGATTATGTTCCTAATGGCCCTCTTAAAAAACGCGTAAAAATTACCTTCTCAATTCAAAATTCATCCGTTGTCTTTCCTAAAGGTACCATCATTGAAA
The DNA here is from genome assembly GCA_945877045.1 of Chryseobacterium gleum. GTDB lineage: Bacteria > Bacteroidota > Bacteroidia > Flavobacteriales_D > Crocinitomicaceae > UBA952. Next base: position 5,044 of record CAMCQW010000138.1, on the reverse strand, counting down.
TTGGATCGCTTGACCTACTCAGTAAAGGCTTGTTAATTCAAATTCCTATAAATTCGTCTGTTGCATATTATAAGCCCGGAAGTGTTTTGCCTGGTCGCTTAACAGTTGATATGGTGTCCCAAGTCAAAGCATATGCGGATCCAATTTCTCAAAAATTACAGGCTATGATGTCCTCCATCGATAAAATGGTAGGGTCTTTATCTGCTTTTTGGGATGAAAGTGCCACCTCAGAAATTGAAGCAAGTTTAAAAGAAGTTAAAATTGCGATTGCTCGTTTCGGTGACCTTGCCAAGGAAATTCAAGCTTTTGTTGGCGAAGAAAAATTGCAATTCGCTAGAATTATGTCAAATGTTGAAAATATAACATTGAACCTTCGAAAAAGTAATGAGCAAGTATCTAGCATCATTGGAAATTTAAAAATTGTCTCAGATGATTTGGTAACGGCAGACTTTAAAGGGGTGATTCTTGAGGCTCAAACAACCTTGAAAAAAATAAATTTTATTTTGGCAGAAACAAGTGCTGGTAAAGGTACGCTGGGCAAATTAGTGCACGATGAAAAATTATACAATGAATTAGTTGAGTCAAATAACCAACTTCAAGAATTAGTCGATGATATTGAAAAACACCCTGAAAGATACATTAATGTATCAGTCTTTGGAGGAAAGACAAAAGGAATTAAATTGAATAGAATTCAAGAGAAAAAACTTACTCTCTTGTTAGATTCATTGCCTAAATAATATGTGGTCAATATACATTTTTATATCTTTATTTTTATTTTCATTCGGCCTGTTCATTTTCAATTTGTACAGAATTAGAAAAAACATTCTTTTAGGCAGGTCAATCAATCGGTCTGATAAGCCGTTAACTCGATTGAAAACGATGACTTTGGTAGCCCTTGGACAAAAGAAAATGTTTACCAGGCCAATAGCCGCTTTCCTGCACTTAGCCTTGTATGTATCGTTTGTCATTACTCAAATAGAACTCGTAGAAATTATTGCCGATGGATTCTCAGGGCAACACCGAATGTTCTATTTTTCTCTAGGTGATTTTTATGTTTTTATTATCAGCTTTATCGAGATTCTTACAGTACTGGCCCTTGTAGCAACAGTCGCCTTCTTATGGCGGCGTAATATGTTGTCATTACCTAGGTTTAATAAAAAGGAATTACTGGGTTGGCCAAAAAAAGATGCGAATCTAATTCTCATAATGGAGATTGTTCTCATTGTGTTCATTCTTACAATGAATGGAGCTGATGAGGTGCTTTATAATCGTGGTGGCTCGCATGTCGAATACGCGAAAGGAAGTTTTGGATTTTCTGTTTCTTCCTGGCTCGGACCATTGGTGTTTGATAATTTTACTGTTGAAGCGTTGCGCATTTTTGAGCGAATAGGGTGGTGGGGTCACATAGGGATGGTTTTTTTATTTTTAAATTACTTGCCTTATTCAAAGCATCTTCACATTCTCTTAGCTTTCCCAACTACTTATTTTTCAAATCTTCAAGCAAAAGGCAAGTTTTCTCATATGAAATCGGTTGAAAATGAAGTTAAGTTAATGCTTGATCCTAACGCAGATCCCTATTCAGCAACAAATGCTACCGAAACCCCAGAGCGTTTTGGTGTAAAGGATGTCACGGATTTAACATGGAAAAATCTTTTAGATGCCTACTCATGCACGGAATGTGGCAGATGCACGGATGTTTGCCCTGCTAATATTACGGGGAAGGCCTTATCGCCTCGAAAAATAATGATGGACACAAGGGATCGTATGGTTGAAGTAGGGGAATTGAAAAAGGGTGTCGTGGATGGCAAAAGTTTATTGGGAGATTATATTTCTCCCGAAGAGGTTTGGGCATGTACTTCCTGTAATGCTTGCGTGGAGGCTTGCCCCATTAATATTGATCCGCTTTCAATTATTATTGATCTAAGGAGGAATTTAGTAATGGAGGATGCCGCAATGCCATCTGAATTAGCTGGTATGCTAACAAATATTGAAAACAATGGCGCTCCGTGGCAATTTGCACAGAGTGATCGCTTAAATTGGGCAAATGAAGAATAAGTTATGAGTTTGAAAGTTCCTACAATGTCTGAGATGATCGCCAACGGCCAAAGTCCTGAAATTTTATTTTGGGTGGGCTGTGCAGGAAGTTTTGATGACCGCGCAAAGAAAATAACAAAGGCGCTTGTGAAAATATTAAATCATTGTAAGGTTAATTTCGCGGTGCTTGGTGCTGAGGAAAGTTGTACGGGGGATCCTGCGAAAAGAGCCGGAAATGAATTTACTTTTCAGATGCAGGCTATGATGAATATTCAAGTGCTCGATGGCTATGATGTTAAACGGATCGTAACGGGTTGCCCGCATTGTTTTAATACGCTGAAAAATGAATATCCTGAACTGGGCGGAAAGTATGAAGTAATTCACCACACGCAATTAATTCAAGACTTAATCAATACCGGAAAGTTGGGCTTAGAGGGAAGTCAAACCTATAAAGGGAAAAAAATTACCTTCCATGATCCTTGCTACTTGGGGCGTGCTAATGATGTGTACGAAGCACCTAGAGCTTTAATTGAGAAATTAGACGCCGAATTAGTGGAAATGAAACGATGTAAAACCAATGGCTTATGCTGCGGTGCTGGTGGCGCTCAAATGTTTAAAGAGGCAGAAAAAGGAAACAAAGAAATTAATATAGAACGCACCGAAGATGCGCTAGAATCACAAGCAGAAATCATTGCCACGGGGTGTCCTTTTTGTAATACGATGATGACGGATGGCATAAAAAATTTCAATAAAGAAAATGATATCCAAGTGCTAGATGTAGCCGAACTTATTGCCAATGCAGCCGAACTTTAATTCCCTTTTTTCGAATTTTCCTAACGAAAGCCGTATTTGGCTTTACCTAGCTGATCGACCATTGGACAAAAGTGAAGAAGAATGGTTCAACGCAGAGTTAGGTTTGTTCTTGAATTCTTGGTCTGCTCATAATAAACAGTTGCAGTGCGATGGCGTTGTCTTGTTTGCGCAATACGTTGTTCTGGTTGTAAACGAAGGGTTTGAGAAAGCCTCAGGATGCTCAATTGATTCGTCAACGCATTTTATGAAAAAAGCGGGAGCTGCTCTCAATATTGATTTTTTTAACCGCTTATTTGTGATGCAATTGGAAGGTGAAGCTTGGATTAGAAAACCATACACGATTGCTAAAACAGGAACTTTCTTGACTCCATTTATTCAAACTTTAGGCGACTTAAAAAATCAGTGGTTCCAATCTAAAACAAAAACAGCAAAAAAAGGGACCTAAGCCCCTTTTAAATCCAAAATTTGGTTATTTTAACTGTTTTTTCCTACTACAATAATAGCATGTATTATTCCCGGCAGTATGAATAAGAAACATAATAGAAGATTGATTACAACAGCTGTAACATCCCAATCGGTCGCTATACCAACTGCTAAAAAAGGAATAAAGAAGCATAAAACATACAGCAAAATGGTTGGGACTTCATCTTTAAGTGCTTTTTTAACCAACCTGGTTGAAGCCATCGTCTTTTTCGCACTAGCTACTTCCTTTGAGCTAGAAGCTTTAGGGGAACGTATTGCCTTGTTGACTTTTTCTGTTTTTGTTCTGTTAATTGCCTCACTTTCTTGTGAATTAACTTCGTTGTTAGTGTTTTCCTGAACTAATACTGATGTTTCATTTGATTCATTTAAAGTAACACCATCTACTGAAATTGAGTTGCTATTGTTTACTGAGGGCGCCTTAATGGTTTTAGGACTTACTACAGTGATTTCTTCTTCTACTTCCGAAGAAACAAAATCTTGTTTTTGCTTCTTATTTTTTTTCAAAGATCCAAGGTTCTTATTCCATTCTACGTTAAAGCCTTTCTGATGTAATCTTTTTTCAATCGAACATGAACTGATGGCAAAACCAACAACCAAAAGGGCAAGTAATAATTTTTTCATAGTTAAATTTTTTAAGTTAGTATTAAAACAAATCTAGTAATTAATTTTTCCTAAAACATTTTTTTTAAATTTTAAGGTAAGTCTAGTAAAATAGTTGAAATCAATAAAAGTTTTTATTAACTGGTCTTAACTATACCAAAAGAATATTACATAACCCCAAAGGGGTTAACTATTTTTAGCGCTGGATGTAATCCAGCGAAAAAATATGAAATAGTTTCCTTTTTGGCATGTATTTTTAGTTAAAATCATGTCAAAAAGATTTTGTGGTAAGAAAGCGATCAGTCAGAAAGTTTTTTTCTATTCAAAAAAAATAATTTCTCTGGGTGAATAATAATTTGTACTTTAATAATAAAAAGAAATCGAATATGAATAAAGTGTGGGGAATCAAGCCTGATCCAGAAATGGAACTTGTAAATAAATTATCGGATGATTTAAAAGTAAACAATAGGATAGCAACGCTTCTTATTCAAAGAGGCATTAATGATTATCAAAAGGCCGAAAGGTTCTTTAATCCGAAGGTGGAGCACCTCCATGAGCCCTTGTTAATGAAAAACATGGGGGAAGCTGTTAAACGATTAGTTACCGCCATCTCAAATAATCAGAAAATCTTAATATATGGGGATTACGATGTCGATGGAACGACCGCGGTTGCTTTAATGTTTACGGTTCTAAAACGCCATCATGCAAACATTGATTACTATATTCCTGATAGGTATAAAGAAGGGTATGGCCTCAGTGAAATAGGGGTGGAGTTTGCAAAAGAAAATGAATTCGATTTACTCATAACCCTGGATTGTGGTGTCAAAGCCGTGAGCCAAATTCAGTTGGCCGTGGATCTTGGGATTGATGTTATTGTTTGTGATCACCATGAGCCAGGAACCGTTTTGCCGAATGCCATTGTCCTAGATGCTAAACAAAAGGGTTGTAAGTATCCATTTAAAGAATTGTCCGGATGTGGCGTTGGATTTAAACTCATGCAGGCCTTGTTTAATGACCAAAATTGGGACCTTAACGAATTGTTCCAACACCTCGACTTATTGGCATTAAGTATTGCGGCAGATATTGTCTCTATTACAGATGAAAATCGAGCCCT
>CAMCQW010000137.1 GCA_945877045.1 Chryseobacterium gleum | reverse complement strand
ATCACCCGAATTTATTTCCGACTCCATCATAATGGGAACATTAGAATCTTTATCTATGTAATAATATTCAATGTTTGGAACTTCTTCTCCTTCAACGAGCTGCGTATTTTTCTCTAATTTCAGCTTCCAACAAGCCGTTCCATCAATTTTCTCTTCACCTTCTAAACTCAACTTATAACCCAACTTCTTATACGAAACTAAGGGATTTGGAAATTCCTTAGAAGAACGTTTTGTATTTTCAGTATCATCAGCGGTGCTTTTTTCAGCTTCTTGCGTCATAAAATTTGTACTCCAGCTGGTCACACCATCAAAGGCATTTTGAATGATCTCTTGACCTTGAAAATTAATTTTTGCATACATCCTACCATCACTCATTTGAGCAATTTCAAGGGGGATTTTCATTCCACCAGCATCCACATTTGCCGTCATTAGAATGCCTGTTACAGCTTCCCATTTTTTACCGCCAATTGCTTCATAATATTTTGCAACAATTTCATCCGCATTTTGAGCATTACTCACTAAAGATAAGCCTGTCAATACTATAAATAATAAAGTCTTTTTCATATTTAAAAATTTTAAATGCGAATATACTAGAAATTATAGTGACTGTATGTCAGATGGCGTTATAATTTTAAAAATAGCTATGGTTTTAATTTAAAGCCAATAGCGTCCTAGAAGATTTTGAAAACTATATAAGATTGACAATACGATACGGAAATCTAGCGCAAGAAAAATTTAATTCGTAACAGTTAATATGCCTTGAGCTGGAGTCGATGCCTTAACCCCGTTTAGCGTGTAGAAAACTTCTATCGCTACTTTTTTACCCGGCTTAACTTTTGCTACAATACTACCCGGAAGTAAATTCCCAGAAAATGGAATGTCATCTATTGTGCCTCCGGTTACAACGAAAATTGCATTAGAGATCGGGCTATCATTACTCAAGTGAATGTCAACACGCGCACCCACGCTGTGCGAAATTGTTGTGGGCACAATAACAGGATAAGGAGCATCTTTCACTCGAAAGATTTCCTTACGAACAATATAATCACTATTATTTTTTATGGCGTGAACCACTAATTCAAAGGAGCTTACATTATAATAGACCAAAACATCAAAACAAGCTGTTTCCCCATTGGCATCTGTATAGTTTAGGGCACTAATGGTTCCTTGGTCATCCCGACAAGTAATGTAGGTTGAATCGGCGTCGTTCATGGCACATTCAATGATGTTATGATGTCCCCGGTACAATAATTTATACTCTGGGAAACCAATAACTGCTTGATTTTGAGAAAAACTTGACAAACAAATGGCAAGGACGGTAAGTAAAAAGAATGTGTTTTTCATGATTAAAATGTTAGTTGGTGGTTACTTAACTTAAGTGTTTGTTGCACGGTTTTACTATCAATTCTTTTTAATTTGAGATGATCAAATTGTTTTAAACATGCCATAATCGAAGTTACTTCGCTGGGTAATGCTAAGGGGAAAGCCGGGTAAATTTCGTTTTGAGAATTAAAATACTGCATATGGCTCTCAATTCCATTAAGACCTTGATGCGTGAAACAAAATTGATTCACCATGACGCGCTTATTTTTTAGCTCATCATTCACACAAAAAGATACATAAATTCGCTGGTCATTGGATTCAACCCAATATATATTAGATTTTTTAGGTAAACGAAGCGGCTCATTAAGGGGGGTATTCAGAAAACTCTCATGTAATAGTGTCTCCTCAACAAATAAGCCACCCTCATTTATGATGTAATCAATTGAATCCATAAATTCATACCAATTTTCAGTGGATTTATATAGGGGAAAGGTTATGTTGTCATACCACCACTCATATAATTTTATCGTATCCCCTAATTTTTGAGTGCTTGTAATGATAGTTAGTCCTTTCGCTTCTTGTTGCGTATTCATAAGTAATCCTACATTTGGACTTATAGCATTTAAGGATAACTCATAAGCGTTCATATAATAATCATCATTTCGCCGATAAGAATTGAATGAATAATTATTATAATCACAGTAATTGGTGCCTTGATAATCTGAATCTTTGTTTGACTCATACGCTTCCAATGCAAGTTTATGAAAATAATCATTTACAAGATTTGAAGTTGACTCATCTAATTTAGTCCAAAAAGCAAAATTATCTCCATTTGCGACTTGTTCTTTTAAAAGGGAAAGACCAATGACGTTTTTTCCTTGAATAGTAGAAATAAAATGCACCCAAATCTCATCGTTTTTTTCTTCTAAAATAAACGCCACAATGTGTTGAACATCAAAATAGTAATCAAAAGGCAGTTTCAGATAAGAGAATTCCTTAGCATGGTCCCACGATCGGGCAAAAACCTCTTTATTCATTTTCGTTATTAAATCATACGCCCTATTAGTAGAAATAGAATCCAAATAATCTTCTTTCGTTTGAGCTGTTTTAAAAAGAAGCCATTCAGATTCAAATTCCGGAGAATAAATGATAAAGTCTGTCCATGATGTAAACGAAGTGAATTCTACTGAATCAAAACCCATATCATTCAACATATATTGACTATAAACTCCAGTATAGTCGTTTTCTTTAATCAAAAAAGGGATAATCTCTTGATTATTAGTTAAAATAGTAACTAATGAATATGGATTAGCATAGTCAAAAAAGATAGGATAATCTTCTTTTGTAATAATTCTCATTTTCTGCCCAGCGCCCAAAATTGGAAACAATAGCAAACAAAATAATAATTGAATTCGATGTTTCATTGGAAGTAAATTGGATGATACATTACTTAAATTCAGATGTCATTTTTCAATCAATCGACTAAAAGACATCATTTTTCAAAATGAAAAAGGGTGGAAAAGTTACAATAATCAGGTTTTTTATGGAGGGGGATTAAATTTTCTAATCCTTTTATTTTAAAAAGCAACTTTTTATATATATATTTGAAAATAAACTAATTAAATCTGCCATGAAAAAAATTAAACTATTCTTACTTCCCCTATTTCTTTTTACAACTATCTTAATTGACAACAGTCTCGCAGCACAGCAATACTATTGTTTTTTTGTCGCTAATTATAGCGAAGAGACCTTTTCTTCAATTCGGATTCGTGAAACAGGGACGAATAGTTTTGGAAGCGATTTACTTCCTGATATGTGGATTGAACCCAACCATAATTATGTAATCAGGACTGGAAATGCAACAAGTTCAATTTATGATGTAGAAATTAAAGAATTTGATGGGACGCCTTTAAAATTTAAATGGCTTGCAGAAAATGGCAATGTATACACAAAATCATACATAACACTAGACTTATCTCCTTTGAACACCTTAGTGATCACAACAAATGAAGATGGGACTGTTTCTTGGGACATAACTAATGAGGACGACTACGGACTTGGCAATCCTTGTGATGAATTTTAATATTTCGTTTTCTAATGTCTAGTCTAAAAACCAATGCCTTTATTTAATTTGTTCGCTGTTAATAATTCTTCGTAGGATAGAATTGAAAACGCCAAATAAAAAACAACACCTATGAAGCAGCTAACAATTGGTAGAAGTAAAGACAATGACATCACGATAGACGACGCAAGTGTTTCAAGACATCATGCTACCATTATTCAAACCGCAAGTGGCATTGTTATTAGTGATAATGGTTCTAGCAATGGGACCTTCGTTAATGGAAATCGTATACATGGGGAGAAAGCGCTTTCAACTAATGATACATTAAAATTGGGAACAGTTTTATTTCCTTGGAGAAAATATTTTGTGTTGGAAAACAATGAGGGAGAAAGAAAAACTAAAATTGTCTCAAATCAATCTCAATATTCGGAAAATGCAAATAACAAGGGACAAAACAATTATACACCAATACCCCCTCCTACAAGTAGTATTTCACTGAGTAACGCAAGGTTATTATTGAGCATCGTAATGGTCATACTAGTCGCAATTGGCGGCGCATATAAATCAGGAGCTTTTAAACCCGGAAAAATTGACTCAGGGATTTCAAACGAACCAAAAGAGAATGATGTATATACCGAACCAAAAGGTGCAGAAAGCGTTATAGACAGTGATTCGGATGGCACTCCTGATACTGAAGATGCCTGCCCTGAAAAACCTGGCCTAACAATTTTAAATGGATGTCCAGATTACGATAAAGACGGTATTCCTGATGGTTCTGATGCCTGTTGGGATCAACCTGGACCAACAAATACATATGGATGTCCAGATTATGATGAAGACGGCATTCCTGATAGTGAAGATGAATGTCCTGAAGAATATGGTTACGAAAAATTACATGGATGTCCTTCATATCTTTAAAAAAATCAACTATAAATTAGCGTATTTAGTAAAGACATTATTCCGTTTTTTGATGGTCAAAAAACACAAAATAATAATTTGCGAAAATTAGGGGCGTTATGAAATTAAAAGCCAATTAATACAAAAAAATATAACTTTAAGGAAATTTATATAAAAGAATATGTTAAACACGAGCATCGGCAAATACACCATCACCAGAAAAATAGGTGAAGGCGGAATGGCATCCGTATATGAAGGAATTCATGAGAAATTAGGAACCAAAGTGGCTATTAAAATCCTAAGCCCAATTTTGGCAAGGAATCCACAATTGCGTCAACGATTTGAAAATGAAGCAAATTTTATGGCTTCGTTGAGTCATCCGCATATCACGCGTGTTTTTGATGTGGAAGAGAAAGATGAAACCCTCGCAATTATCATGGAGCTTTTAGAAGGCGAAGACTTGGATGCACGGGTTAAACGAACTGGGCCACTTTCAACTAATGAGGTAAAGATGCTATTTACCCAAGTATTGAATGCCTTTGATTATGCCCATTCAAAGGGAATTGTGCATAGAGATATTAAGCCCGCCAATATTTTTATTGACAAAGCCAATCAGGTAAAAATACTTGATTTTGGAATTGCAAAACTATTTGGAACTGGCAATGAAATGACCCAAACAGGTACGCAAATGGGGACGCCTGTATACATGAGCCCGGAACAAGTTAAAGGCGAAAAATCAATTGATCATCGCGCTGACATTTATGCTTTAGGCGTTACGCTTTATTTCACATTAACAGGGAAAGCTCCCTATGAAAGTGCAGAAGAATCGAGTTATGAGATTTTTACAAAAATCATCAATGAACCAATTCCAAGTCTGGAAAACAATCCAACGTTTGATGCTATCATCCAGAAAGCTGCTTTTAAAGATAGAAATGAACGCTATCAAACAGTTCTAGAAATGTTAAAAGAGATGGATACTTCGGGTTCAACTTCTAACGTTCAATCAGCGGCGAAACAGCAATCAATCGATGATGGACCTAGGGAGAAAATCATTGAAAACAAAGAGGTAAAACAACAAAAACCACCCCTTGTTAGTCAAGAAAATGGAGCGGCAACAGCTGCATTGGTAGTTGGCATTATCGGGTTCTTGTTAAGTTGGATTCCAGTAATAGATTTAATTTTGGGTATTATTGCTATAGTATTGGGGTCAAAAGGTCAGAAAGATCAAAACGGTAATGCCTCAACAAATAAGGGTGCAGCAATAGCGGGGATTATTTTAGGTGCCATAACGCTATTTATCGGTTTGATAATAACACTTGTTATAATGGCCAGCTATTAATTTTAACGATGATAGGTCAACAAATTCAAAATTACAAAATCCTTTCCCTCCTCGGCGAAGGGGGCATGGCCAATGTTTATCTAGCAGAGCATATATCGTTAAGAAATAAAGTCGCCATAAAAATTCTTAAAGAAGATTACGTTCAAAATGCAAATATCCGA
>CAMCQW010000136.1 GCA_945877045.1 Chryseobacterium gleum | reverse complement strand
CAGATTCGATGTATGCAACACTTAACATAACACAGGCTGGTATTTGATAAACTTTCTCTAAACTGTCGGCCAATTTCCGATTATCAATAAAATATTTATATTGAGAAAACGAAGAAAATGCCAGAAACAAAATGCTTATTAATAGATATTTTTTCATAATAATTACTTTAATTTGATAGTAAATATATTGGAAATAAGTAAATTATACAAATTTTGAAAGGCGCAGAGTTTAAACAAATCAACTAATGTTAAAATATTAGTGCGATTCTCAGGGTAGCTTACTACTTAAAGTGTATTTTTGATTCCAAAATAAAAACATGAAAATTATCCAATCATTATCTACACAAATCGAGATTGGTGATATCACGAAATCGAGTTTTGGGAATGTAATCGAGTTGTATTCGAAGGCTAATATCATCATTATTGTTGATGAAAACACCCATGACTACTGCCTAGATTATCTGCTAACCAACTTTCCAGCCTTAATTAATGCCGAAATAATTTTATTGCCAGGCGGGGAAGAAAATAAGGTGATTGAGGTATGTCTTCAAGTATGGGAAACATTTACGGAATATAATTTTTCTAGGAAAGACTTGGTTATCAATTTGGGGGGTGGCATCATTACAGATATGGGAGGTTTTATTGCTGCTCTTTTTAAACGAGGCCTCAATTTTATAAATATACCTACTAGCTTGTTAGGAATGGTAGATGCAAGTATTGGCGGTAAAAATGGTGTTGATTTGAATGGATTCAAAAATCATTTGGGGGTTTTCAAAAACCCTTCTCATATTTTTATTGATGTTTCCTTTTTGAAAACATTGCCTGAACGAGAGATTTATAATGGTTATGCAGAAATGTTGAAGCATGGTCTTATTTCCGACAAAAAGCTTTGGAAGGATTTGATTAAAATTAAGTCCGATGATGCGTTATTAAATGAAGAAATAATTTTCCGAACCATACGTGTCAAATTAGACTTGGTGGAGGCGGATCCGGAGGAAGCAAATGTACGAATGAAGTTAAATTTTGGCCACACCATTGGTCATGCCTTAGAGTCTCATTTTTTAAGTTCTACTGCCATACCTCATGGCCATGCAGTCGCTTTGGGAATTTGCGGAGAAGCGTACCTCTCTTTTAAGAAGAAAAAGATAAGTAGTGAGGAATTTCATCAAATTGAAGATGTTATTGTGCGCAATTTTCCCATGATTCAACTAACTGATGAGGATGTTATAGACGTTATTGAACGGATGAAAAATGATAAGAAAAATCATTCTGGCGGAATTTATTTCGTATTGTTGGAGGGAATAGGAAATGCAATTACAAATGTTAAAATCAAAGAGAAAGAAGTAGGGGAGGCGTTATTTCATTTAAATTTATTGGGAAAGGCCTTAAACTAAGAAACCGCAAACTGCGGCTTCTTAATTCTATAAATGAAGGTAAAATCTGATTGTTTTAACGTATAATCGTCATCTCATCAACGATATGCTTTGCGCCGGCATATTTATCGATAATAAATAGTACGTAGCGTATATCAACATTAATTGTTTTTTGTAGCAAGTCGTCAAAAATCACATCGCCGGCCATTGCCTCAATATTTCCGTCGAAAGCGAGTCCGATTAATTCTCCTTTTCCATTTAATACTGGAGATCCTGAGTTTCCTCCGGTAATGTCATTGTTGGTTAAGAAGTTTACTGGCATGTACCCATCTTTATCAGCATATTCTCCAAAATCTTTCGCGTCATTTAATTCCATTAATCGCTTTGGTAAATCAAACTCTTCGTCGTTTGGCTTGTATTTATTAATAGCGCCTTGCAAGGTTGTGTAATAATTTACTTTGGCATCATTTCGTTTATCCTTAGGTAAAGCACTCACTTTACCATATGTTAAACGCAGCGTGCTGTTTGCATCTGGATATACGATGGTCGCTAATCCTGACTCGCGCAAACCTTCCACTAGCAAACGATACGCTCTTAGGAATTCGTTTTGTTGCGCAAAAGATGCATCTGTTCGTTGGTTCAAGTGAGCAATCATATTAGTAGAAAAACTCATTAATGGATCATCAGAAATCGCCATACCATTCGAGTTGTCAAGATAAGCAAGTAGCTTTTCGTTCGTTTCGAAAACGCTATTTTTAAAAAGATTATCGGTAAACAAATTCATATCATTTTTTACTGCCATTAATGCTAATTCAATAGAAGGGACAATAGGAAACTGCGCTTTTGCTATATATAAACTTAGACCTGCAGCTAAAATATCCTTTTCAGCTTGTAATGAAATGGAGGCATAGAAATCAGTAATAGCAATCTTAAGTGTTTGTAAAGCGTTAGCTTTATCCTCTTCTTTTGCACTTTCGTAAGTTTGAATTTGAGGTCCAAGTGACCTAGAAATTGTGGCGAAGGCCGAGGAACGAAATAAAATAGATAAATAGTTGTCGTGTCTCGATTTATCATTGGTTGCATCATAAAACGAATTTATGGTAGCGACAACATTGCCATACTTTTCTTTATGAGTTGGTTCATTTGCCCAATTGTTGAATGCCTGCTCATTTTTAGCTTTTGACTTAGCCGTCTTGAATTTTGTTAAGGCCTCAATCATTCCTGCTCTATTTTTCCAATAATTAGCAATTGATGCATATTTGGAGTCATACTTCAAGCGCGTTGCAGGATCTTTTGCCATGTGAATTTTCATCGCATCCATAGCTGTTTTTGATGCCTCTACCCATGCAGGGTAGGCAAATTTTACGTTTTGATTAATTCCGCTTGCAGGAAGCCAACGATTGGTTCTTCCCGGATATCCTAAAATCATTGCAAAATCATTTTCTTGTACTCCTTTTATGTTAACAGGTAAATGATGCTTCGGGTGTAAAGGAACATTTGATGTTGAAAATTCTGCAGGATTTCCTAGTGAATCGGCATACACACGAAACATAGAGAAATCTCCGGTATGTCGTGGCCATTCCCAATTATCGGTGTCGCCTCCAAATTTTCCAATGCTGTTTGGCGGTGTACCTACTAAACGGACATCTTTAAAATCTTGATAAACGAAATAATAATACTCATTTCCCTGAAAAAAGGAGCGTACACTTACGGTAAACTTCCCATTTTCACTATTTTCTTTTTCTATTGCTGCTATTTCTTCCTTAATTATTTTTTCTCTTTCCTGCTCCGTCATAGTACCATTTACTTTATCTAAAATTCGTTTTGATACATCATCCATTCGAACAAAAAAGCGAACATAAAGGGATTTAGGTTTCATTTCGTCTTCTCTTTTTGAAGCCCACCAACCATTAGTCAGGTAATCATTGGCTGGGGTTGACAATTCTGCTATTGCTCCAAATCCACAGTGATGATTTGTTAAAATCAATCCGTCTTTTGAAATTATTTCAGCCGTACAACCACCATTAAATTGAACAACAGCATCTTTTAGACTAGAGTGATTTATACTATAAATTTCATCCGCTGTTAATTGCAAGCCCATTTTCTCCATGTCACGTTGATTTAAACGCTCAATAAACATAAGGAACCACATGCCTTCATCATCATGAACAAAAAATCCAATAAAGAATGTTAGGGCAATCAGAGAAGTTTTTAATCGTGTCATTTTATAAGAGTTTAAAATCGGTGCTAAAGTAGCCAAATTTAACAATTATCACAATAAAAAATAATCTACTTTTAACAATAAAGTATAAAATTTAGTGGTCTTTTCGAACTGAAATTATAGAAGTAGAGGTGGAGGTAGCAATGCAATTCCTTCCAATAGCAAAACCCAAACAGGCAATTACACGTTCGTCATCAATCAAGACAAATTGATTACCTCGTTCATTATTAGGTACTTTGGCATCTGTAAGAATGTCACTTACCAATTTACTTCCTGGTGTTCCAATAAGATCAATTTTATCTCCTTTTTCCCAAAGTCGTAACTTCAGGTCACCACTAATTTTATCAAGATCTAAAAATAACTCGTCCTTTGAAAATACTTTAGGAATAGTATCTACCGAATTAATAATAATTTTCGGTTCTATTGAGGTACTTAGTATGGATTTAAAGTAAAAACCATTCTCTTCCTTGATTAGCTGTTTAAACGAGCATTCTGAAGCATGAATCACAAGTGCTTTTCCCTTTTGGGCAAAACGAATTTTAGTCAATTCTGGAATTAATTGCAACGGTATTTTAAAATAAATGAATAATATAACTAATTGATGAATAGTTAATTGATCGTATTCAATTAATGTTATAAAAGACGTTTTAGAAATGCTATCAATGTATTTTTGAACTTTTGCCTTTTGCTCATTATTTTCCTCCTTGAAATAGTGCATTAACAAGAGAACAGAATCGTTAAGCGTAGGAATTTCCGCTTGTAAATAGGGGAGAAGCTTGTTTCTCCAAACATTTCGCTGGTAATTATTGGAAGAATTACTACGATCTTCTCGCCATTGAACCTTATTAGATTTGGCCCAATCTAAAATTTCTATTTTGGAGCAGGGGAGAAGAGGGCGAAAAATGGTTTTGGAAAAGGATTCCATTCCCGACAAACCAGTTATTCCAGCACTTCGGCTTAGCATTAGCCAAAACGTTTCGATTTGATCATCTTGATGATGCGCGGTCACGATGTAATTTAAGGATCTATTTTCCAATAGACTGCGAAAGAAATCATACCTGATTTTCCGTGCTTCTTGTTGTAAATTCCCACCATTCTCATCAAGTTTTTGCTGTAAATCAGCTCTATTTAAGTGAAATGTTATGTTTCTTTCGCTGCAATATTTAAGAACCAAGGCTTGATCTTGTTCACTTTCATCTCCACGTAATTGATAATTGACATGAGCTACTTCAAAGGGTAAATTTAATTTATGAAAAATAGCCAACAAAACCATGGAATCAATGCCACCACTTACCGCTAATAAGTAACGATTATTGGGGAATTGAGCCGCAGCGGTATGTACTACTTTTTCTATATTATTCATGCAAGCCGTCTAAAATATGTTTTACTTTAGTAAGGCACTCTTGGTACTCATCTTCAGGATTTGATTGAATCGTTATTGCACCGCCAACCGAGCACGATAAGTACTTGTTCTCATAGTTGTATAATAAACTTCGTATGATTACATTAAAATCGAAATCTCCATTGGGAGAAATATAGCCAATACTCCCTGAATATAAGCCACGTTTAAAATCTTCCGATTCTTCGATGATTTCCATCGCTTTTATTTTGGGGGCACCAGTCATCGATCCCATAGGAAATGTAGCGCGAATAATATCAATAAAGCGGGTATCCTTCTTTGGGATACAAGAAACAGTGGAAATCATTTGATGCACATTTTGGAAAGAGTAAATTCCACATAACTCATCGACTTTAACGCTTTTTGCCTCAGCAATTTTAGAGAAATCATTGCGCACTAAATCAACAATCATGATGTTTTCCGCCCTTTCCTTTTCATTGTTTTGCAAGGCATCTTTTAATTGTTGGTCTATAATAGCATCCGCATTTCTCGGTGCCGTTCCTTTAATTGGTTGGGTGGTTAATAGATTTCCTTTCTTTTCAATGTAACGTTCAGGGCTTCCGCAAAACAAAGAGTAAACATCAAAATGCAAAAAACTAGAAAATGGTGATTTAGTCAGTTCATTGAGTTTAAAATACACATCCAACGGGTAATTAATATCCACATTTTCGCAATAGAATTCCTGGCAATAATTTGTTTCATAAATATCGCCACGCTGAATCGATTTTTTAATCTCATTAAGCGTTTCTAAGTATTTTTCTTTGGAAGTTCTTGGAATAAATTCATGATTAAACGGGTGGAAATTTTGATCCGTTTCTTC
>CAMCQW010000135.1 GCA_945877045.1 Chryseobacterium gleum | reverse complement strand
TAGTACAGTCAAAATTAGTAGGTAAACCCAACCTTGCCAAATTAAAAAGATATCAAAATATTCCATCGTACTACGAAATTAAAAAGTTAAAAAATTTATGTAAATCTAAGGGGTTTTGGGTAGAATCCGTATAAATCTCCAAAATAGCTGGCTGTTTAAGCTCGGAATTTAAAAATTCACTTAGCTGTTCATTAAGGTTGTCCTTTTCCTGAATTAATGCATAAGCCCAGCCATATGCATCGGCAATTTTTCCTGAATTTTGATGGTGTTTGGCTTCAAAATAAGTTTCCAGTTGTTTCGATTCGGCAGGACCTGGAATAATTCTAAATATGCCGCCACCGTGATTATTAATCACGATTATCTTTAAATTACTTGGCTGATATTTATTCCATAATGCATTGCTATCGTACAAAAATGAAATGTCGCCTGTTAGTAAAACGTGTAAATTATGGGGGTCCATAAAAGCTGCGCCCACTGCAGTGCTCGTACTTCCATCAATTCCACTCGTACCGCGATTGCTTCGGTATTCAATGCTTGAATTGGGTTCAAGTAACTGACAGTATCGAACCACGGAACTATTACTCATGTGCAAAATAGAAGAGGAGGGAAGTAAGTTAAAAATGGATTGAAACACGGTAATATCTGTTAGTTTTTCAGATTTTACGTTGAATCCACTTGTTTTTTCTTGCTTTTTCACATCCACTTCTTTCCAACTAGTAAAATAATTGGAGGTCGTTTTCGCTGGTACTAACTCATTTAATTTGTCGAAAAATAAGGCAGCTTCCGATTGGATCTCATGGCTTAAGCATTGGTAAGTATCCATTCCTGGAAAATCAGTTCCAATTTTCCAATGTTGCTTGGGCGGATTTTTTCGTAGGAAAGTCTTAATATTTTTTGATACAATGGCTCCACCTAGTGTGATTAATAGATCGGGAGCTAGTTGTTCTTTTTGAGAATCAGTAAGGCCATAGAGGCTACGATCGATGCAATGATTAAAATTAGTATATACTAAGTTGGCAGTATTTTCAACAAGTATGGCCACATTTTTATGTTCGGAAAATTGTACAAGCGCGCTTTGTAGTTGTGCCGATTTAGCTTGTTGCCCACATAAAACCATTATTTTTTGGCTGCTTAATCCTTTTTCAGCCCAACTTTTCACCTCATTGGTCCAATCAATTTTTAAGGGAAGAACTTCTATTTTGCGGCTAAAATCTTCCGTCTTTTCTAGCGAATAGTATAAAGGTTCACTTAATGAAACATTGAAATGTATGGGTCCTTTCCTGCTTTTTAATGCCTTTTCGAATCCAATGGCTGTTTCTCGTAGGTAAAGCCATTTCTGTTCATCCGTAAAAAGAGAATCTTGTAATTGAACATAATGATGGACGTGTTTATTATATACATTTTGTTGCATTATAGTCTGACCATCGCCTTGATTTATCCATGCTTCTGGACGATCAGCCGTAATTACAATAAGGGGAATAGAGCGATAATAAGCTTCTGAAATGGCAGGATAATAATTTAATGCTGCCGATCCGGAAGTGCAACAAAGTGCAACGGGTTGATTTAATTGTTCTGACATTCCCAAAGAAAAGAAAGCAGCACTGCGTTCATCGTGAATTACATACGTTTGTATGGAAGGATGTTCATCAAATGAAATTGAAAGCGGTGCATTTCTCGAACCGGGAGAAATAACTACATTTCGCACGCCATGATGATAGCATTGGTCAATAATGAGTTGAACGACCTTTTTATCGCTTGTTAGCATGCTGTAAAATTACAATTTTTGAGCAAGGTCTAGTATGGTTTTACTTTTATTTTCGGTTTCTTTCCATTCCATTTCAGCATCTGAAGCTTCGGTAAATCCACCTCCTAAATATAGGTACATTTTTCCAGGACGTATTTGGCAACACCTTAGATTAACATATATTTTTGTCTCCTTTGGTTTCAATAGTCCGAGATATCCTGTGTAAATAGAACGATCGTGTTGTTCAATATGCTCAATAATTTCTAAAGCTAATTCTTTTGGTTCTCCGCAAACAGCTGGGGTAGGGTGTAGGACTTCTAAAATTTCACTTTCAGTTTGTGAAAAATTAAATGAAAAATCTGTTCTTAAATGCTTTACAGGACCGGCTTTAAAATCGTATGGACCAATGGATTCAATGGATGATAATTCCAATTCATTTAGTTTATCTGAAATATATTCGCTCACCAAAGCTTGCTCATTTTGCTCTTTTTCCAGCCATTTTGTTTCGTCCTCACATACTTTTGTCCCTGCTAATGCAATACTGAATCCATGATCTCCCACCGTCCTGAGAAGTAATTCAGGACTTGCACCTACCCAAGTTCCTAATTTTGGATCTGAAAGTAAATAAACCATTGTATTAGGATATGCTAAGACCAATTCATCAAAAAGAGCGGCTGTTTTACTTTCGTCAAAATCAACACTTTTAATTCTTGTATAAACGGTTTTAGAAACATTCGCTTCCTTCATCTCATGAATGAGTTTCTGCGCCGACCATAAATAATAGGATTTATCGATCACATTTATTGGATCAACTGCAAAATGAAATTTGTTGTTTTGAGTTTCATAATTAGCGAATCCAAAACGCTTGGACCCAAGAAAATTAGTGATTACAAATCCTTCATAATCAGTTATTTCTTTTGGTAATTCGTGAAAATATCCCAGTGATTTCACGACCTCTTCACCTGGGATTCTATACCATAGTAAGCCCATTATATTCGTTTTTCCAAAATCAATACGGTTAATTTTCCCACACAAATAAGCTTTCCAGTTCCTTCTTCAGTAATATCCACTTGCCATAGATGCGTTTTTCTACCTGCATGAATAATTTTTCCTTTTGCCAAAACGTATCCAGCAGATATTCCATTAATATGGTTGGCATTGACTTCCAATCCAACAGCAATTTCACGATTTGAGTCGATGATTAACATTGAACCCATAGAACCAATTGTTTCAATTAATGCAGCGCTTGCACCGCCATGTAATAATCCCATTGGTTGCACAGTACGCTTATTAACAGGCATTCTTGCTACAATATAGTCTTCCCCTAATTCGACACACGAAATTTCTAATGAATCCATTAGTGTATTTGCATTTCTTGCGTTTATTTCATCTAGGGAAAGTTGCTTGAGTTTCATCTTACAAAAGTACGTTTTCATTGCGTATAGCGGTATTTTTTTTTGCTTAGTTCTTGTAATTCTTTAAAATATCACTATTTTTGCAGCGAGGAGAAATGGCAGAGTGGTCGATTGCGGCAGTCTTGAAAACTGTTGAACCGAGAGGTTCCTGGGGTTCGAATCCCTATTTCTCCGCCAAAATAATTAAAGCCAAGCATTTGCTTGGCTTTTTTTGTTTTCTCAAACGTCAAAAGCTAGCTTTTGTAAGTGAAGTAGAAATGTCCTCCCCCTTAATCCCCCTCTAGAGGGGGAAAACTACCAACTTAGCCCTTGCAAAAGCAGGTTTTTCAGCTCCATTGAATTTGGTATATGCTAAGACTAGCTAAAAGCTCAATCGCCAGCATCCAAATTTGGTGGGGATTAAAAATACTTCGAATAATCTCATAAATGATACGTATTATAAATCGTCGAAGTAAAGCGCATTGCTAGTTTGGCTCCTTTTTTTGTTACTTTTTTTTGAGTTAAAAAAAAGTAAATAGATATGCTTTTGTAAGTGAGGTAGAAATGTCCTCCCCCTTAGTACCCCTTCCGCCTCCGCCGCGGAGGAGCGGAGGGAAACCTACCAATTTATCCATTGCAAAAGCAGGTTTTTGAAAAACATAGTCGTATTTCGAAATTAACCTGAATCCGAAGGCTTCTAATTGATTATTAGGTGGCTTGTCTCTGAACCAACTTATAAACGCGATACGTAAGAAAGATATTAATTAGGATAGCTGCAATGACAACATATCCCAATAAATCAAATCTTTCTAATGGACTAAATTCATTTTTTTGTTGAACGATTGCTCCACCAACCAAAGCAGCGATTCCTCCCGCCATTTGTTGAAGTGAAGAATTAATACTCATGAATGCACCCCTGTCTTTTAATGCAGGAACTGCAGTGGTCAATGCTTGTGAGGGGATCATTCGAGCCATTATTCCAGCCATCATTACCATATTTACAATGACTAAAACCGCAAACGAGACTTGCCCAAGATGTGTGTAAATTACTACGGAAATAACCATCAGGATGGATGACCCTACAAATATGGAATATTTATTAAACTTGTCACTTAATTTACCGATGATAGGCATTACAGTGAAGGTGGATATTCCTATGATCATGAACATGAGGGGCAAGTCTTTTTGGCTAATACCGACATTGTTGACTGAAAATGAGCTTCCCCATGGCATCATTAAGTAACCACCCAAAGACATAAAAGCAGTCGCTAAAAAGCCAATTCTGTAATCTCTATTCGAAATGGTTTGCCACATGTGTTTGATTGGATTATCGCGTTGTAATTCAAGGTGGCCAACTACTGGTTTAAGGACGAAGAAACCAATGATAAAAATGATGGTGGCCAGGCCAACAATTAAATAAAATGGAGCTTGCCAATTCCACGTTGTCGCCAAAAATAAAGAAATGGGAATCCCTAAAATTTGACTCATTCCAAAGCCCATTTGCAAGAATCCCATAACACGACCGCGTTGATTTATTTCAAAAATATCAGCAACGATTGCCAAGGAAATTGAACTAATAACCCCTCCAAAAATCCCTGTTACAATTCGTGCACTCACTAACAACCAATAACTAGTTGCTAATCCGCAAAGTAAAGTCCCCAAAATGAATCCTGCATAGAAGATCAGTAGTAATTTTTTTCGGTCGAATTTATCGGCAATACTTGCTGTAAAAAATCCAGATATTCCAGCAGAAAAAGCATAACAGGAAACCACCAGGCCGAATTCATTGGGTGATATCTTCATGTTTTTCATAATTAAATCACCAAGAGGTGACATCACCATAAAATCTAACACGACACTAAATTGAGTTAGCGCAAGAATAACAATCGCTATGATTTGATATTGACTAAATTTAAGAGGAATTGATTTTTGTTTCATATAAGTTTGCAAAGGTATTTCTTTAATCGTTTCAAAAATTAATTAATGGTCACTATTAACAAGAATTAATAGTTACTAATTTTACGGGTCATTATTTGTGTTTTTTAAACTTATCAATCTATGATTTGTTGTAATTTTATCACTTAATCCTATCTGATGGATGAACCAATAATTGAAGTAAAAAATCTTTCTAAAAAATTCGGCACATTTGAAGCGGTAAAAGATGTTTCATTTACTGTGAATAAAGGGGATGTATTTGGTTTCTTGGGTCCTAACGGAGCTGGAAAAAGCACCACAATTCGATGTATGTTGTCATTAATAGCTCCTAATAGCGGCACTATTGCGATTTTTGGAAAAAACTTAGCCAATCATCGAACGCAAATCCTCAACAACATAGGTTGTATTATAGAAAAACCCGATTTTTACCGATACTTATCAGCGGAAAAGAATTTAGAGATGTTTGCTAGAATTTCAGGTAGAGATAGTTCTAAAAAAGAGATTCAAGAAATGTTAGAATTTGTTGGGCTTTCTGGAAGAGGAAAGGATAAAGTAAAGGGCTTCTCCCATGGTATGAAACAACGTTTAGGCATCGCTCAAACTTTGTTGCATAAGCCAGATTTAATTATTTTGGACGAACCTACCACTGGATTAGATCCACAAGGTATAATTGAAGTTCGAAATTTAATTTTGCGTTTAAAAACCGAGCAACAAAAAACGGTTCTTCTTTCTTCTCATCAACTTTCTGAGATAG
>CAMCQW010000134.1 GCA_945877045.1 Chryseobacterium gleum | reverse complement strand
GAAGAAATTATTGTTCATACTGGGCAACACTACGATGAAAATATGTCAGAGGTGTTTTTTACAGAATTGGGAATTCCATCGCCAAATCATAATTTACAAATTGGAAGTGGTAATCATGGCGCTCAAACAGGGAAAATGATGATTGGATTAGAAGAAATATTTATCCTTGAAAAGCCAGATGCCGTTTTAGTTTATGGCGACACAAACTCAACCGTTGCCGGAGCTTTAGCCGCGGCAAAAATGCACATTCCACTTATTCATGTGGAGGCGGGTTTGCGTAGTTTTAACAAAGCGATGCCAGAAGAACTTAATCGAATTGCTTGCGATCATATGTCCACCCTACTTTTTACACCAAGTTCCAATGGATTGGAGAATTTAGCCAAGGAAGGATTTGATCTGACAATCCACACCAAAGCAAATATAGATCAAGCAAATATTTATCATTGTGGCGATGTAATGTACGATAACAGCATGTATTTTGCCGAACTATCAGCACAAAAATCCACTATACTTAATGAGCTTGGAATTACCAATGAAAAATTTATTTTGTGCACGATACATCGAGATTCAAATACCGATGATGCCGATAAGTTGAATGCCATTTTCCGTGCTTTATTAAAAATTCAACAAGATTCCGGATGGACGATCATACTGCCGCTACATCCACGAGCGCGTAAAAAAATGGAAGAGGGGTTACTACCCGAAACAAAAGCTTTATTAGCTTCAAATAACAAAATTAAACTGATCCCTCCTACCGGTTTTTTATCTATTATAGCACTCGAAAAAAATGCACAGTTAATTATTACCGATAGCGGAGGCTTACAAAAAGAAGCTTTCTTTTTTGGAAAACCTTGTATTATATTACGTGAGCAGACAGAATGGATTGAAATTGTCCAGAATGGAAATGCCCTATTAGCGGGAGCTGATGAAACTAAAATCATTCAGGCTTTTAACACGCTAAGGTCGCGTAACGATTTTACATTTCCTACTTTATATGGCGATGCGAAAGCGGCGGAATTTATTTGTTCAAAAATTATTAGCGATTTATAATGCTTTTTATTTACTCAGAAACCATATCAAACAGACTTGTTTACACCCTTGACTTTATTTTTAAGACAAGGGGAATTGACTATGTCCTATGTGATGATTTCGTAGTATTTGAAAGACTTGATGGTCAGCGACTTAATTATTCTGACCGACATTTTGAGAACGTTAAAAAAATACTACCCTCTCCCCTTCTTTTTGATCAAAAAATAAAAGAATACGATCTAAATAGAGGAGAATTTAACGGACTTGATTGCCTTCAATTCGATGATGTGGTGGATCCCCTTTCAAGCATATTCTATATTCTTAGCAGAATGGAAGAATATAATTCCAAGTTACGCGATAAACACGGGCGATTTGAAGGGAAAAATTCAACTTTATTTAGATTCGCTTGGCATGAAAAAGCAATGTGTGATCGTTGGAGCGAAGCAATTTTAGATTTCCTTGCTATTTCATCAAATACCAACAGTAAAGACTTTCAGTTTTTGCCTACTTTCGATATTGACAATGCCTATGCCTATAAGCACAAAGGATTTATTCGTTCATCTATGGCAAATTTACGAGATGCCATTACCGGACACACACGGCGATTATTAGAACGTCAAAATGTACAAAGCGGCTTAAAAAAAGACCCCTTTGATACCTATGATATTATTGAAGAAACTCAAAACAAGGGTTTTTCTGTTCTTCTATTTTGGCTGCTTGGGGATTATGCTAAATATGATAAAAACTTATCCTATAAACACCCAAAACATCAAAAATTAATTCGGAGAATGAATGAGCGAGCTGAAATAGGCATTCATCCCAGTTATAAATCAACTACCTATTATTATTACTTACACCAAGAAATTGAACGATTAGAAGAAATTATCGCTGACAGGGTGCATAAAAGTCGGCAGCATTACTTAAAACTTGAGTTCCCACTAAGTTACCAGTCATTAATTGACAATGAAATCACCGATGATTACACCATGGGTTATGCAGATATCGTTGGATTTAGAGCAGGGACGGCCCATTCGTTTCTTTGGTTTGATCTTTCTACCAATGCAGTCACGACATTACGCATACACCCATTCGTCTATATGGATGGAACCTTAAATCAATATTTAAAACTCAGCCCTACGGAAGCAAAAGAAAAGATCCAGCAATTATGGGAAGAGGTTAAAAGATACGGGGGAGATTTCATTTTCATTTGGCATAATGAAACGCTTGGCGAAAAACGAAAATGGAAAGGATGGTTGGATGTGTATTATTTCACACTTGAATTGAAAAATAAGTAGACAAAGGTTATCGGAACCTATAATTAAAATCTTCTAACAGAGGTAAACTTTCAAACGTAATAGTAAAGAAGTGATTTCCAGGTAATAAATGAATGAAATTCTGATCAAACCGCACCCCCTCCTGATTCGAATAGAGCCAAAAATCCGCTAAAAATTTATCATTATTGATTTCAATTACGGCTGTTTTATTAACGGTATCTATATCGTTTAGCTTTATAGTTACAAGCGCTTTCACATTTCCCTGAAAGGATTTTTGTTGGCTAAGAAGAAAGGTCCGTTCGTATTGGTTCCCAACTAACACTTTTACAAGTTGGTTTTGCTTCTTAAATGTTCCCAATGAAATTTGCTCCATATAAGATATGGCTATTTTTTGAGTTGAACTAGATTGAATAATCCCCTCTAAATTATAGACTTCTATAACTACCTGAACAGCACTTTCATTGCTTTTTGGATCATCAGACTTTAAAAACAATTGTACATTCCCTTTAGAATCCGTCTTTTTCAATATAGCAACTTGCCTGTAATCATCACGGACAGTGTAATGAAGCGCTTTCCAGTTACCATAATAATCAATACTCGACCAAGTTGGTGCCGGCCAGCAATCATTTAACTGCCAGTAAAGCGTTCCCATGCATCGTGGCGCGTCTAATCGATGCCCATTGATGGCTGAAGAAACAGCATAAGCTTGCGTAAGTTGCGACCGATACACCAACTCCTCAAAATCATCCGTTGGACCATAGAGAAGATTAGATTGCTTCTCAATCATGCCATTTCCCACATAACTTTTTTGGTGGTGTTTCATCACCGAAGAGGAAAGTAACCAATCTTTTTTTTCTGAGAATTTTGCCAAGGTTGAGTATTCAGGAAAACTTTGAAATCCATATTCCGCATTAAAGCGCCCAATTTTTGTTGCAAAATTCGACATTGGATCCTTTCCGTGCCATACCCCCCAATAATGCTGTGAGCCATGATTATACAATTCATCTTTTCCCCAATTACTGAGTGGCGAAGTATGTATGTAGGAGGTAGTTGTCCAGGTAGAAACTACCTTATTGGCAAGTGTATGAAACAAATCTTTGTACGCTTTTTCAATCACTTTTTGCGATTTATCACTTAAGGAATACTGTAGTTGGAAGCCCCAATTCTTCCAAGCCACATCCACTTCGTTGTTGCCATTTATAAGAATGACGCTAGGGTGCGCGGAAATTCGTGGTATTTGATAGTTCAATTCATTTTCTACATTACTTAAAAATTCATTGTCTCCTGGATACATGGCACAAGCGAACATTAAATCTTGCCACACCAACAAGCCTTTTTTATCGCAGGTTTTATAAAAAACATCACCTGGATATTCTCCGCCACCCCAAACACGTACCATGTTAAAATTGGCAGCAAACATTTGATCAATCATTTGTTCAATTTCAAGATCCTTTACGGCAGCCGGAAAAACGGATTGAGGAATGTAATTGGCGCCTTTGCAAAAAATAGGAATGTCATTTACCTTAAATTCATAGGATGTACCCCATTCGTCTGGTGTCTGCACTAATTGAGCTGTACGCACCCCAAAGTCAATAATAAGTTGATCAAGGACCTCGCCTTTTGAATTTAACAATCGCAAGGTATCCGTGTATAAATTTGCTTCTCCAAAACCTACAGGCCACCATAATTTTGGGTTTTCTAATTGAAAATCAAACTGAAAATGCTTCGATGGAAGCGAATCTATAATCAATGGATGCACTCCAAACAATGCCGAAGAAATCGCGCCTCCGTTTATAGGAACTTTGGTATCCATCACATACAATAAAGTGGCCGCATTACTCGATTGATACAAAGTATTCACCACACAATGCTGAATAGAATTCGTTCCAGCAGTAATAAGTTGTACTGGCTTTGAAAACCCGATGGTATTCATTCTCAAAGCCCAATCCCAGCCAAACTGAAATTGAGGTTTTCGACTTAAAGGAGCTGCCTTAATTTTGGCAAGGTCATTAGGAGCCGGGTAATGGAAATTTTCCGTTTCGTAGCGTGATTTATGATACAATACCGGTGGCGTAATTGTCACATAAACAGCATTATTACCCGGTTTCGCTACATCTTTAATCTCAAAATTATGAGGAATAAAAAAATTAGAAGTACTTCCAAGAATAGTCTCATTGATCGTAACTTCTCCATAGGTATCAATATTGGGAAAATTTAAAATCAAACTTTCTGCGCTCAATTCCTTATCTGAAAGATAAAATGTACTTCTAAACTTCCACACATGTTCCTCGACCCACTGGAATTCCTTTTCATTATCCCCAAAAAACGGATTTGGAAGTTCCCCAGCCTCCATTAATTTTTCTTGAATACTCCCTGCATTTCCAAAAGCTAACCATTCCTTTTTTATCGGATGAAAATATTCCCATGACAATTCCTGTTGCGCGAAGGAGCAAACAGAAACGAATAGAAAAAATAAGCCAATTATATTTTTCATAAAAAACATTAAGAAATCAGATACCTAGAGTTAAAACCTAGCCATCTTACCAATTCCGATCAAATCCAGCGTCGACCATTTTATCCTCAGTGGAGGTTTTTAGGGCATAATTGAATCCTGCGTAAACAGAATATGCGCCAACATTTCCTTTCTTATCGATAGCAATGAAACCACATTGAAGATTACTAAGATCGCTGTGCTTTTTTATTATTCGATTAACAACTTCTTTGCAAGCATCTAATGGCGTGTACCCATATCGCATTAATTCTACCACCATACTACTTCCCGAAACGCGGATAATAGCCTCGCCTAGTCCGGTAGACGTTGCCGCACCCACTTCATTATCCACAAATAGCCCAGCACCAATAATGGGAGAATCCCCTACTCGTCCGTGCATTTTATAAGCCCAGCCACTTGTGGTACAAGCACCACTCAAATTACCTTTACTGTCCATGGCAATCATTCCAATGGTATCATGATTCTCATGATTAATAATAGGTTTCTTAAACAGATCCTTATTTTCCTTTTTCCATTCTTGCCAATCTTTTTTCACTTCAGGGATAGGCATTTTTGCTTGTTCAAAACCATTTTCAATCGCAAACTTCTCTGCACCTTCTCCAACCAACATAACATGTTGCGTAGATTCCATTACTGCTCTAGCTACTGAAATTGGGTGTGCAATTCCCTCCATAAAAGCTACAGCCCCACACCTCGATTTTTCATCCATGATACAAGCATCCAAGGTAACGTGACCATCCCGGTCCGGTCTTCCACCAACTCCAACACTTCGATTCGTCAAATCTGCTTCCGTAACACGCACCCCTTTCTCCACAGCATCTACTGCACTTCCTCCTTTACTCAGGACTTCCCATGCAGCACGATTCGCCTCTAATCCATGAACCCAAGTTGATAAAACAATAGGACCAGTAGTTGTTCCTTCAAAAGAATTTGCAAATAGATCGGCACCTTTGATAGGTTCAATCAGGGAGATTGCCCCCAAACTTAATCCTGCTTTAAAAAACGACCTTCTTTT
>CAMCQW010000133.1 GCA_945877045.1 Chryseobacterium gleum | reverse complement strand
GATCTTCTGTAGCGCCACTTGTCGTGCCACTAGTTAATAAACAAGTCGCATTAACAGTTAAGTTGCTTGCATTAACACAATCATTATTTGCAGGTGCAGGCACTGATGAGGTTACTTTCATTCTAATATTTGAGCAAAGGCTATTACTTGCGCATGGATATACATGTAAGTGTATTTGAACTTGACCTGTATAAGTGGCCGTCCATGAAACATAGCTTTGGGTACCACAATAATCATCGCTGTAAGCAATAAGTGCTCCTGTGTTAGTTCGTAAGGTTAATTCTGAGTCAAAAGTAATAGTAGAGCCATTGGCAGCACAGGTTGAAAATTCATATAAATTACCAGAAGTTACATTGACCAAAGCGTATTCACCGCCAAAGTTACAACCATTTACATCTGTCCATGCGGCAGTTGGTGTAACAGCTCCTGATGGATAAAGTGCTAGGGCGGTACATTGTGCATTTAATGCTTGCGCGAAAATTATTGTTAAGAGACTATGGTAGATTTTTTTCATTATTGTTAAATTGAAATTAATATCATGTTAAATTAGATAATACCCTCGATAAAATGACATTCGATTTATTAAATGACTTGTTTGATTGAATATTTATTTATTTTTACCACAAAAGATACCCAATGAGCATCCAAACAGCATTAGTAAGTGGTAGTACACAAGGAATTGGCAAAGCATCTGCCATCGCTTTGGCAAGAGCAGGAATGAATGTGGTTCTTTTAGCGAGAGATGAAGACCGTTTGAAGTCGGTGTTAAGTGAGTTGCCGAATAATGGAAATCAATCCCATCAGTATTTATTAGCCGATTTTTCGGACCCAAGTGCCTTGAAAGAAGTAATCACTCACTTTATTTCAAGCGGCAATCAAATTGATGTCTTGATTAACAATACGGGGGGGCCGGCTGGAGGAACAATTTTAGCGGCCAAAACAAATGAGTTTATCGATGCCTTTAACCAGCATCTGATTTGCAATCATATATTGGTCCAAGCCCTTGTTCCCGGAATGAAGCAAAAAGGTTTTGGAAGAATAATAAATATTATTTCTACCTCCGTGAAACAACCTCTTCCGAATTTAGGGGTGTCCAACACAATAAGGGGAGCTGTAGCTAATTGGAGTAAAACCCTTGCTACTGAATTAGCTCCATTTGGTATTACGGTGAATAATGTTTTGCCTGGTGCGACAAATACGGGAAGATTACAATCAATCGCTAGTACAAAAGCAGCAAAAACAGGCGGTACAGTCGAAGAAATATTTACTGAAATGGCCAATGAAACGCCTATAAATAGAATCGCGGAACCCGAAGAAATTGCTGCAGCTGTTGTGTTTTTAGCATCTGAATCTGCCTCTTACATTAATGGAATCAATTTGCCAGTGGATGGAGGCAGAACGAAATCACTTTAATGCTTAATTTTCTTTATTTAACGAGACTCTATAGGCGAGTAATCCAGGAAATCCGATTAGTAATACAGCCGCGAAAAAATAACCCTCCGCTACTAAATAAAAGTCTTTAATATTTTCCATCTCTTTTGAGCTATATCCAATCCCAATAAAGTAGGACAAACTTAGTTTTGTTGGAATTGTAACTACATTAGTTGCTGTTTTATAAAGGATCTCCCCTTTAAATAAATTGATGGGCATCAAGAATAATGGTAAGGCAATTACGAACGAAGTAATAATGAAAATTGGAATTGGTTTAGCTAATCGTTTTAACATGAATGATTTTTTTTTCAAAGTTAACTTTATTTTTACCGAATGAAAAGTAAAATAATTTATCTGTGCAGTTCAATATCTTGGGGAGGACTTGAAATGAATCATCTTCGGAACGCTGTTTGGATGAGAGATAGAGGCCATCAAGTTCTTGTAATTGGAATAGCAAATTCCCCGTTTTTATTGAACGCACTAAAGTTAAATTTGCCTGTTCAAACGGTTCCAAAATATCGGAAGTATTATGCCTTTTTTTCAGCTTTCAACTTGTACAAGTTACTTCGTAAGGAGAATGCTACTCATTTGTTTATTCGTGATACTCGTGAAATGAGCATTATGGCATCTTTAAAATTTCTTTTCGGAAAAAAAATAAGGGCTGTTTATTTTATGGAAATGCAGTTAGGCCTTACCAAAAAAAACATCTTTCATACGATACGTTTCTCCTATTTGGACTTATGGAGCTGTCCTCTTCCAGGTTTGGTGAAGCAAGTGAAAGAAAAAACCAATTGCCACCACGATAAAATTCTAATGATTCCTTCTGGATTAGACTTATCCAAACTTTCATCTATTTCTTCTGAAATTGCAAGAAAAAAAATGGATTTGCCTCAAGACAAGATGATTTTTGGTTTGATAGGACGATTAGACCCCCAAAAAGGACAGAAATTGTTGTTAGAGGCGATGTGCCTTAACACTGACAATAATTTCGATGTATTGCTTCTAGGAGATAGCACGGCAAATGAAGGGGATGCCTATCGGAAAATGTTACTGGATTTTATTGAGGAGAATGGCTTGCATCACCGAGTGCATTTAAGGCCTTTTATGGAGGATGTCTCCGTTTTTTTTAGTGCAATTGATTGGATGGTGATGGCCACAAAAGCAGAAACATTTGGAATGGTTTCTATTGAGTCGATGGCTTGCGGAACGCCTGTTTTGGGAAGTAATGCTGGCGGAACGCCTGAGCTTTTAGAAAATGGAAAATTAGGCGTTTTGTTTGAAACGTTAAACGCGAATGATTTATCAGGAAAAATAGCAGAGATTGTGAAGGGAGCGCATCCAATTAATTCGAAAGATTTAATACATCATGTCAAGCAATTTGATCACTTTGCGGTTTCAGCTATGGTGGAAGATAGGATTCTTAATCATTAATTTCTTTTCCTACTTTTGCAAAATGGATTTGTATTCTAAAAAACAACGTTGGAAAATAGGCTTATTAATTTTGGCCTTGGCTACCATTGGTGTTTCTTTGTTTGTCTCTAATGACATGGTTTCCAAAATTGCTTCTAAGGAAAAAAACAAAGCGAAACAATGGGCTGATGCGATTCAGAAAAAAGTGGAGCTAGTCAAATTTACCAATGCTACTTTTGAACAACTGCGAGAAAAAGAACGAGCGAAAATTGAAATTGTAGTCCGTGCTCAAAAGACCTTGCTAAATCCATCCTCCTTAAATGCGAATCAAGACGTCGCTTTTGCAATGGAAATTATTAATGAGAACAATGACATACCTGTTGTTTTGCTAGATGATAATGACAACGTTTCGCAATATAAAAACATCGATACGGCACAATATAGAGGTGCAATTCCCTTAAGTGATAAGATTTCATACATCAAGGCTTTAGAGGATTCAATAAAGAAAGATGCCCTCGATTGGAAAAAAAGTGGACGATTTTTCACCATTAATGTATTCGATGATTTTTATATGACGTATAGCTATGATGATTCTAGGGCATTAAAAATGCTAGAAAAATCTAGAGATTCCTTACTCTTAGCTTTTAATAGGGACTTGATTGATGGGAGTAATTTGGTGCCTGTTTTATTGCTTAATAGTAAAAAAGACAGTGTAATTGGCAGTAATCTTTCGAAAAAGAGCTTGGATGTTCATTCAATAAAGAAGACGATGGCTGATTTTGGCACACAAAACACTCCAATTAAAATTGATTTAGGGGAAGGTGGCCAGAATTGGTTGTATTACGATGAAAGTCCTGAAGTCAAACAATTAATTTGGTTTCCCTATATTCAATTCGGCATGATTGCCCTAATCGTTATTGTCGGATATTTGATTTTTTCTACGTATCGAAAGGCAGAGCAGAATCAGGTTTGGGCCGGAATGGCAAAGGAAACTGCTCATCAATTGGGAACGCCTCTTTCTTCCTTAATGGCTTGGGTGCAGCACTTAGAACAATCCGATATTGACCCAATGATTGCCACTGAAATGCAAAAAGATTTAGTCCGCTTGGAAAAAATAACAGATCGTTTTTCTAAAATTGGCTCTGGTGCCAAATTATTAAACGAGGATATAGTCGTGACCATCGGGAATAATTTAGAATATCTCCGGGCACGACTTTCTAGCAAAGTTTTTATCACGATGACCATTAAAGATGAGCAGGCAATGATTGTACCTCATAATCCGTCCTTAATCGAATGGGTAGTTGAAAATATCTGTAAAAACGCAGTGGATGCAATGGAAGGGGAAGGTAAATTATTGATCGCTTTGCATAGCGATAATAAGTGGGCGCATGTCGATATTCAAGATACGGGAAAAGGGCTCACTCCGGCACAATTTAAAGCTATTTTTGCCCCTGGGTTTTCAACTAAAAAAAGAGGTTGGGGATTGGGACTAACCTTGGTGAAGCGAATTGTAGAAGATAATCATAAAGGGAAGGTGTTTGTCCTTAAGAGTGAAATAGACAAAGGAACGACGTTCAGGATAAGCTTACCCCTATAAATTTTCCAGGTCTACCATTCGCATGGCTATGAACGCTTTTAAGACACGTTCGCCGATACCAGGTATTTCAACATGGATGAGGTAAATACCGGAAGATACTGGGATGTTTTGGTGGTTGGTTAAGGTCCAATCTTGGTATGTTATGGGACTTTCTTTTTTAAATCTCCGAATTAATTTACCTTGTGTATTGTAAATTGAAATAGTGCAAATTTCGGGTAAATTGGTGATCTTAATTCGGTTGTCTAATTTGTTTCTTTCATACTCTGAAAAGGCATTGTATGGATTCGGTACAATATTGATTAAGTTAAGTGTTTCTTGTAATGCCAACGTGTTATTAGTTAAAGTGGCATTCCCCTCCATTGACCATGAATACATCGGTCTACCATTGTTTTCACCAGTTGCGACATAATTCTTATATTCTTTATTGATCCTCAATTTAATAGTAACATCACTGGCCATTAAATTTTGTCCTTGTGCAACGATTGGATAAGAAATCCATGTTAAACTTCCATATAACTCGCGTTTCGCTTGTGTGCTATTGGTCTCTACCTCTAGCCATTTTGTACGTAAGGCATTATTCGCATTATTTTCTCCATCCGCAGGTATGTAAGCTGGGAAATCAAATCCTGAGCTATAGCCATTTATGGTGGCTTGTTTGTAGCTAAATACATATACCGGATGCATACCACCCATTAATGGGGTTCCCACATTACTCACAATGCGATTGGTTGGATTCCAAACCATATCCGCCCCATTTTCTGCTCCTAAGAAGGAATTCTCCCCAAATGCTAAGTACAAGCGTGCGCCAGACTCTAAGTCGACCGCATAGCCTGGGAACCATCCCATTCCTGTACCCGTTCCATCGGGATTGCCATTTTTATCTACACTTGGGCTCTTTCGCATCGCGCCGGGTGCACATGCACCAACATTCAAGGCCGTATTTCTTCCCAATTCAATCACTGGACAACGCGTCCATAAACTTTTATCATTGGTCATGACAATGTTCACACTCGGCAAGAAGCTGATAGATGCGTTCATTTTAGACGAGCCACTAAACGTTCCAAAATAAGCCAATGGCATATAATCGGCCTGATAACCCACTAATCGATGCGGTGCAATAGTTCCTTCTAGAATGGATTCATACACCTGATTGGGTTCTGCCCCTGCTTCGTCAGGGTAATTGCATGGATTCAAATAGCTTGGGCCATTAGGCAAGCATTCGTAACCTGCGGTACCAATAGTTGATATAGGGGAATAATCTCCCGAACGAATCCAATTGCTTGGGTAATAAGCGTCATTGTCAGGAACACCTGCCAGCCATCTTTTGGATGAATCGGCGTATTCAATTGATGAAGAAATCATATCCGTTGTTTTGAAGGAGATATTACCCGAACCAGAAGGGAAGTAATATTTCTCTTGGTGGATTTGGACCGAGATTCCCCATGCCGGAATAATTTGTTCATT
>CAMCQW010000132.1 GCA_945877045.1 Chryseobacterium gleum | reverse complement strand
TAGCACTTGCTGTAAAAAGCGAGTTGATATAAGCGATCCGCAGTGGTAAATTCCCCTTTGGAAAATGGTATTTTAAGCGTTTAAATGCGTCGCGTAATTCTACTTCTTTTCTTTCTTTAATTGAAAATTGTTTGGCAATGGTTTTTTCTAATCGTTGGATGTATTTATCTTGAAAAAACAAGGAAATTCCATTCTGAAAGGCCGTATCTGAGGAGGTTTTGATGTGGTAACAATACTCAAGATTATAATTGAATAGGTCAGCATCTTTTTTCAGGAATTCATTTTTCTTTTTTAGTAATGCACCGCCATGGGTTGTGTAAAGAATAGAATCAAGGTTAATAAATTCAAGTGGGTGGGAAATATTTTCTATATTTACATGGTACTTATTCCTATTGCAAGAAAAAAGGATTGCTAGAATGAGTATAAATAGGCATGTAGTAACACTTTTCATTATTAATTATTAATTTTGTTCAAATTTAATCATAAAAAAGACCTCATGAAAAATCCTTCTACTTTTTATAAAATTTCATTAGTTGTTATTTTATTCTTTACTATTCATATTATCAATGCACAATCTGTATCTGCTAAGAAAATACAAGCAGGAATGACTGGTAATTTTGGTTTGAATTTTCAAAATATGGTAAGTAATAAGATGAGTAATAATGGAGTTGGTACCGATTTATCTGTGGGCGTTATCATTCATACAAGTTTCAAAAATTCAACAAATCTTGGTTTAGCTACCGGTTTAGAATTTGATTTTGAAACATTAAATTATAAAGCAGGCGCAGATAGTGTTTTTTATAAGTACACGGATAATAAAATATTGGGGGATGATGAAGCTGGGGGAACCTCTTATCAACTAAGTGAGCGACAAATGAAACCTGTATATGTCACCATTCCTTTAATGTTACTTTTTAGAACAGAGCCTATCGGAGACTGGAGGTATTTTGGCAAATTTGGATTGCGTAATAGTTTTATGGTTTCCCAAAAGATTAATGATTTGGGCGTTGATGTAGTGTCTGGTCTAGAAAAAGAAAACGTGTCCATGAAATCAGTTGGCGAAACATTTTTCTATAAAGGATCTATCGGTTTTTCTGCTGGGGCAGAATGGAATTTTGTAGGCACCACTACCTTAGTTCCTGAGATTGGATTTTTCTATGGCTTAACTCCAATGCACTTTCGTTTCAGTGAAAAGAATTATACCTTATATGATAACTCAGGCACTTATTTTTACACCAAATCGAAGCAAAACCAATTGCTATTAAAGATTTCCATTCTATTCTGATACCATATTTTGGATAAATTAATTGATCATATTGTTTCTTGGCTAAAGGAATATGCCCTAAACGCTCACATGGATGGTTTTGTAGTTGGTATTTCTGGGGGAATAGATTCTGCTGTCACCTCTGAATTATGCGCCATGACCGGATTAAAAGTAATCGCCATTAATTTGCCCATACATCAATCTACGCAAGAATACAATCTAGCTAACAAACACTTAGTTTACCTTAATTCGAAATATAAAAACAGTAAAGAATTAGAGATTAATTTAAGTGACTTATTCTCACAATTTGAAAAAACTATGCCTTCCGATTGCAAGAATAATAGTTTAAGTATGGCAAATTCACGCTCACGGCTCAGAATGACAACTTTATACGCTGTTGCTCAAACCAATAATTGTCTTGTTGCGGGAACTGGTAATAAAATCGAAGATTTTGGAATAGGATTTTATACGAAGTATGGCGATGGTGGCGTTGATCTTAGTCCAATTGCCGACCTATCAAAATCGCAGGTTTGGGCAGTTGGGAAACACGTAGGAATTCTTCCTGAGATTCTCGAAGCTAAACCAACAGATGGTTTATGGGGCGATGGAAGAAGTGATGAGGATCAAATCGGAGCTAGCTACCCAGAATTAGAATGGGCGATGGAATTCAATGGAGAAGAAACTACTTTATCAGATAGGCAGAAGCAAGTGTTGGAGATTTACAGGACCTTTAACCGAATCAATCAGCACAAAATGTTGCCGATTCCGGTGTGTAAAATTCCAAACGATTTAAAAGCCTAAGCTTCGGGTGCTAATCTTACAACGATTCCATCGATTTCTTCAGACAGCTGTATTTGACAACCCAATCGGCTATTCGGTTTTACAAAAAATGCTTGGTCTAACATGTCTAGCTCTGCGTCGCTTTGTTCATTCAAGGCGGTATCTGATTCCAAATAACATTGACAGGTTGCACACATAGCCATTCCACCACACTCGCCTAAAACGGGTAGTTCATATGCTTTGCAAAGCTCCATAATGTTCATGCTCATATCTGTAGGGCCAAGTAATTCATGCGAAGTACCTTCCCGATCAATTATTGTTACTTTAATATCAGCCATTATTAATTGTAAATTCGAAGTAAATTACTACCGTTAAATTGAGTTGCATATTGTCTTAACCCGTAGTTTGAGCCTGAAATTGGCCCGCCGTCGTACAATGAAAAGATAGCGTTGCTGCAGGTGTCTTTTAATTGCAGAAAATTATCTTGATCTGGAAAAAGTGGCAAAAAACAGGTGCCATTTGGGTCCATGGGTGAGTGACGGTCGAACGCGACAAATTCGTCTATTGAACGACGATAAACAATGATTCCGCGTGAGCCGCCAACTACGTAGGTCCAAGCTCCCACACCTTGGAGTTGATTGTAACTGGGTAAATTAATATCAATAGTAATGTCAAATGGAATATTTGGGACCGGATTATTATTGTTCTTTACGCATGATGACGTTAGTATAATGAGCAAGAAAAAGAGCACCTTTTGTATTTTCATGATGTAAATTTAATACTTGTTGTTGAAGAACGCTATCACGGGTATTAAATTTAAAGGTAATTAAAGAAAATGAATCAATAAAGGATCTTATTTAATTTTCCTTCGATAATATTGTTTCCCATTCTTCCATCAATTTTGCCAATGCTAATTTCTTCAGACTGAAATTACTAGCCGCCTCATCAAATTCTTTATCGCCATATTGCAATTTACCAAGCGCTTCATTAATAAGTTCCAATTCATTTTCGAGAAGGAGTATTTTATTTTCAATCACTTTTGTTTCTTTCTCAACGGCTGACACCACTTTCTTTTCCTTTATGATTTTTGTTGGTGCAGAGTTTTCTTTATTGCTAGTAGGTTTAGCGTCAGTAGTTGCTTTTGCATCATTTTTATATTGAAGGTATTCATTCAGCG
The DNA here is from genome assembly GCA_945877045.1 of Chryseobacterium gleum. Lineage (GTDB taxonomy): Bacteria > Bacteroidota > Bacteroidia > Flavobacteriales_D > Crocinitomicaceae > UBA952. The sequence goes on along the minus strand of CAMCQW010000132.1, from coordinate 2,705 downwards.
AAAAATGGTGAATTTTCAAACTTTCTTTTTCAATATCCCAAATTCTGTTGGTCAAACCTTCTAAAAATTCACGGTCATGTGATACGACAATAAAAGTTCCTTCATAATTTACAAGCGCTGATTTTAAGATCTCTTTGCTTTGCATATCCAAGTGATTTGTTGGCTCATCGAGGATAATAAAATTGGAAGGGCTTAATAAAAGCTGACAAAGTGCTAACCTAGTTCTTTCACCTCCAGAAAGCACGCTGACTTTCTTTTCGACAATCTCCCCAGAAAATAAAAAGGCGCCTAAGATCGTTCGTAAGTTTTTTCGAAGTTCACCTTTAGCGATATTATCAACTGTTTCATAGACAGTTAAGGTAGGATCTAATTTTTCCGCTTGATCTTGCGCAAAGTAAGCAAGATTCACATTGTGACCATTGGTGACAGTTCCATCAAAATCGATGGAGCGCATAATCGCTTTTAATAAGGTTGATTTTCCAACACCATTGGGACCTAAAAGAGCAATTTTTTCCCCCCTACCGATTGTTAAATTAACATGTTTAAACAGTACTTTTTCGCCATAGGATTTACCAAGATCTGCCATTTCTAACACCCATTTCCCTGGTTGCACACTCAATGGAAATGAAATACGAATACCACTGTAAGATTCCTTCTCGATTTCAATTCGTTCCGTTTTATCTAATCTTTTTATCAAGGATTGTGCGAAAGCAGCTTTTGATTGCTTTGCTCTGAATTTATTTATTAACTCTTCGGTATGTTTAATCTCTTTGTCTTGTTGTTTTTTCGCTTGCTCTAATCGCCCCATCTCTTCTTCGCGCATCAACTTATATTTACTATACCCATATGGAAAGTCGAATATTTTATTCATGCTTATTTCAAGTGTTCTTTGCGTAACATTGTCCAAGAAAAATCGATCATGGGAAATAATTATTACTACGCCATCAAATCGTTGTAGGTAAGTTTCTAACCAACCAATGGACAATATATCCAAGTGATTGGTAGGTTCATCTAATAAAAGAATATCGGGCTGGTTTACTAAAATACGTGCTAATTCTGCTCGCATTTTCCAACCTCCAGAGAAGGTGTTTAAACTATTATGGATTTCTTTGTCATTAAACCCTAGACCGTTTAATGCGGACATAATTTTCTCTTCCCATTGAAACCCTTCAATTACTTGGAATTCATGATTTTTCTCTGTTAATTCATCCAGTAAATCGGCATAGAGATCGCTTTCGTAATCGGTACGAGTTGTCAGTTCATTGTTGATTTCATCCAAGCGTTTTCTAATAAAATCGATGCGTTCATTTGAACAATTTAGGTATTCAAATACACTTTGGTTAGAATCAATGACAATATCTTGGGTTAAATAGCCCATCACGGTTCCTTTTGGTAGATGAACGTTACCTTCGGATGGCTTTATTCTTCCTGATAGAATTTTAAGTAAGGTAGACTTTCCCGCCCCATTCTTTCCAACCAATCCTACTTTATCACCTTTGTTTATTTGTAAACTTGCATTTTGAAATAAGTAGCCTTGAGGCAAAAAGTAAGCGAGTTTTTCTAAATTAATCATGCGCAAAAGTATTTAAACTTTTAGGCATAATAGTTGTTGATTATAAAAAACTTTAAAATCTTATTTACTTAATATTGAGTTATTATAGAGAATAATTCAAAAAAATTAGCTAATTTTATACAATAATTTTAAAAAAAAAACATAATTTTAAATGGGAAGACCACCAACGCGACCGGCAAGACTCAAAAATGGTTTTTATATAGAAATCAAATCTCAGGGTTCCGGTTCAATTTTGATTAGAAGAGATACAAAAGAGCAGATGCAAATGGCAGCTGAAGACTACTCACGTACTAAAACCGTTATTATTCGAGGAGAAATGTTGAATGATAAATGGGTAGCTAGTTAATTTAGACAAATTATATATCATGTCTAATTCAAAAAATTTAAAATACCGTTTTCCTTTTTGGATAGCGGTATTTTTTTGTTTACTTAGTTTAGTGCCCTTTGGCATACTAATCAATGTTATCATAGTAGCGAAAGTGGCGGGCATTCTTGCTACTATATTGTTAATAATTGCCATAAGATTCTGGTTTAGTGTTGCTAAAAATAGAAACAATAAAATCGATAGGATTATACTAAATACCAATGATGTGTTCACATTGATTCAGCTTTTCCCAATGCTTAAACATTGGACAAATAGCGACATGCAGATTCTTAAGGATCGTATAGGAATTATTTTAGCTAATTACAGTTTAGTTCTTATTACTAATGACAAACCAATATTGATGACTAAAAAAGAAGCCTTACGATTCGCTGTGTTTTTAGTTTTTTTATCATTAGACGATTTAGAAGCAATTAAAAAAGTAAATAGTTTCATATTAACAAGTGCTAAGAATACTGAAATAAAAGATTCAACTTGTTATATTTCTGAATTAATAGTAGAAAAATACTTAGAAATAGGGCTTCCAACAGCAAGATCTTTTCATCAATTGAAAGATTTGTGGCTTGGCCACTCAGAGATCTTAGACTTTAAAAATTCTTTAATGCCTATCATGCAGGCCTAATTTGCTAATAATAAGGCGATTTATTTTTTTTTATTCAGAAGAAATATATTTTTTCAATAAATGGTAGTTAGAATAAAAAAAGTAATTATCTTTGCACCCCGCAATTGAGGAAAGCGTTTCTTATGTGG
>CAMCQW010000131.1 GCA_945877045.1 Chryseobacterium gleum | reverse complement strand
GTCGATGTCATTTCCATACAAGCAGAAACCCATTTCTAATCGTAAAGTATCGCGTGCAGCTAATCCAATCGGTTTAATTCCAAAAGCATCACCCGCTTTAAAAACGGCGTTCCATACTTTTTCGGCATCTTCATTTTTTACATATATTTCAAATCCTCCAGAACCGGTATAACCAGTTGCGGATACCATTACATTTTCAATACCTGCAAAAGTCGCATGCTGAAAAGTATAATAAACCATGGAAGAAAGATCAATGTCCGTCAATAATTGCATTGCCTCTGCTGCTTTAGGTCCTTGAATAGCTAACAACGAATAAGCATCCGAAAGATTATGCATTTCTACTCCCATAGTATTATGTTTGCTCATCCAATCCCAATCTTTCTCAATATTAGAAGCATTGACAACAATAAAATATTCTTCTGAATTGACACGGTAAATGATAAGATCATCTACAATACCTCCTTTGCCGTTTGGCATACAAGAATACTGTGCTTTTCCGTCTACCAAAACAGCCGCGTCATTTGAAGAAAACGATTGAATCAATGCTAAAGCATTAGGGCCTTTTAATACGAACTCACCCATGTGAGATACATCAAATACACCAACGTGATTTCGCACACATTCATGCTCTGCTATTACGCCTTCATATTGAACAGGCATATTATAACCTGCAAAAGGCACCATTTTAGCACCAAGTTGCTCGTGAATATGTGAAAGTGCTGTATTCTTCATTTTTTGTTTTGTTTTGGGATGGTCTCAATTATGATTTTACGCGTTCAACGTACACGCCAGTTCTTGTATCTACTTTGATGATTTCACCGTTGGCGATAAATAAGGGAACTTTCACTTCAGCGCCCGTTGAAATAGTAGCTGGCTTCATTGAATTTGTAGCGGTATCTCCTTTTACGCCAGGTTCTGTGTAGGTAATTTCCGCTGTAATATACATGGGTAATTCTACCACTAATGGCATCTCTTCTTCGGCATGAAACAAAATATTTACAACCATTCCTTCTTGTAAAAACCCTGGTTTTTCAACCATTTTTAAAGGAATGTTAACTTGCTCGTAGGATTCATTGTTCATGAAAACAAATGATTCTGGTTCCTGATATAAGTATTGGTATTCTCTATTTTCAATACGTACAATTTCGATTTTATGTCCAGCAGAAAAGGTATTTTCGATCACCCTTCCACTTTCAATTTGCCTCATTTTTGTTCGTACAAAGGCGGGGCCTTTTCCAGGTTTTACATGTTGAAATTCAATGATCTGGAATAATTTTTCATTGTGTCTAATACACAATCCATTTCGTATCTCTGCAGTTGTAGCCATTGGTTAATTTTGGAGTCAAAGATAATAGAATTCTTAAAATACCCGAGAAATATAGATGCGCTTAATTAAACTTATAGCTGAATCCAATTTGTAGACCTGCTGAAACAGCCATTGTTTTTTCATAGGTAGGGTAGAAGATGCTGTTGCTTAAGCTATTACCAAAAGTATCGACCCCTTTAGCATCGGCGAAACCATAATTCAATCGCATTCCTATCAACAATCCTAAGGGAATACTCTTCATTAATTGGATGTTCGCTCCAAATCCCATCACCACAGAGGTATAGTTTTGATAGCTTGATTTTACATCTGAAGTCGAATTTACCATTCCATCATAAGTATAGCGTGCGGAAGAAATCATATTGAATTGAGGACCGATTTCAAAATAGCCACCGTTTTCGCCTCGTAATTTCAATAGTATTGGAATTTGAAGTTGCTTTAATTGCACTACTGATGTGTAGTCAATTGCTCCAAAAGATCCTTTATAAGCACCTTTGTGAGTTCCTCCTAAAAATTCAACCCCTAAACCTACCGATTTGAAATAACCATTTATTCCTAAACCAAAAGTGGTTCCCCATCCTGGTGCGTAATCTTGCTCAGCCCCTTTATCTGAAATGTTGTTATTTATCAACCAGGTAGAGCTTTCCATTCCTTTAAGTTGTCCTTCCAATTGGAAACCTAAATTTTGTGCTTTTGATTGAGATATAAAAAGGAGACAAGTAATTCCAAGTATTATTTTTTTCATGAATTTTATTTTAAAGATTAAATTTTCTTCAACAATTTTACGAAAAAAAATGATTCAAAAATATAATAGTTAACTATTGACTTTTATTTTTTTGATTGATCGATTTCGAAACACAAAATATTTTTGTCATGATTTTAACTAAAAATACATGCCAAAAAGTGAACTATTTCATGTTTTTACACTGGATTACATCCAGCGTTAAGAATAGTTAACCCCTTGGGGGTTATGAAATAGTCTTGTGGTATAATTAGGAACAGTCAATTTATCTTTTGAATAATTTTATTCTAAAAGCCTATGTACGTGGAAAACCAACACAAATTTCAACTGCTTAAAATCTCGCTTTTACCTTTATGTCCATTATTTCTTTAAGAATAGGGTGCTGAAAAATAATCCTTGCAGCATGTAAATGCAATCGGCTCTCCATTTTTCCATATAGATCATCGCCTACAATGGGTGCATTAAGTCCCAAGGAATGAGCGGCATGCACACGTAGTTGATGTGTCCTACCTGTGATAGGCTTAAAGATCACCCTCGTTCTACCATCTTTTCTTTCAATGACTTCCCAATTTGTGTGAGCTGATTTTCCATGTTTAAAACAAACGAGTTGGCGTGGCCTATCATCTATATCTAAGCGAAGAGGTAGGCGGATTTCGCCTTTATCTTGTAAAAGAGTTCCTTCCAAGAGTGCTTCATATTCTTTATAGATTTTTCTATCAATGAATTGTTTTTGCAAGTCGATGTAAACTTCACTTGTCAAGGCAATTAGCATTAATCCAGAGGTTGACATGTCTAAGCGATGAACGACTAAAGGTCCAGTTGCATTAGGGAATTGTAACTTCATTCTTTCTGCAACAGAATCTTTAATATGTATACCCGGAACAGCTAAAAATTCAGCTGGTTTATTTATGACTACGAGGTAATCATCTTGATAAATAATTTCGATGGATTTTCCTTCAGCAGGATTTTTAAGCATTGGATTTTCGGCAACATCAACGCCTTCTAGCATATGAGCTAATATTGGTCCACATTTGCCACGGCAAGCGGGATAATATTGTCCATGCACACGAATGTCAGATTTTGGAGATTGGCCCCACCAGAATTCTGCTATTGTGATGGGTTGCAAGCTATGCAAGTAGGCATATTGCAACAATTTTGGTGCAGCACATTCACCAGCTGCAGCGGGTGGTTTTTGGGTATAGGTATCGGAAAATAATTCCCCAATGTTTTTTTGTTGACCTAGATTATTAAGAAAGGTATAATTATCAAATAATTGCTGTTGTAATTCGGAAGATTGATTTTTTCTCTCAAGTTTTAAGGAATTAATTTGATTCAACATGGGAGCAATTTCGATTTCTAATTTGTCCAGCTGTAATTTCCAATAAACGCGTTGTTTTTTATAATAAGATTGTTCTGCAATACTTTCTTTTCGTAAGGATGCTAATATGGAATCATGATCGAGGTCTTCATCCTGCGATAAGTTTTGTCGTATCGTTTTTCTTGCTGCTTTCGCAATGTATATGTTGTCTTTTATAGTTGTTAATGCTTTATCTGAATCACTTAAAAGTTGGGCTTGTTGCTCTATTAATGATACATAGATAGTATTCTTTTCTAGCAACTTAATTTTTCGATTTATTTCATTTAACTGTTCAATTTCTTTTAAGAAAAAACCATCTTCTTCCAACATATCAAAAACAGGAGGAACGAAATGTGGAAGGTGATTTTTCCCTGCTAGTTTCCCTGAAAAAGCGGAAAGATACCCTATGTTTCCTTCTTTATTTTTGACAACTAAAATTCCGAACATTTTACCTATACCTAACTCATTGGTCGAAGTATCAATTCCAAAATCATGTTCCCAATCTTTTTGCTGTTCTAGAAATTCTTTTAATTCTTCAGCGGCAAGAAGCCCAAGTTCTGTGGGGGAATAATAGAAGGGGTAGACAAATTTTTCATCCATTGGAACACCTTCTAATGGCGACTTGAATTCATTGTAACAAGTGGGAATAGTTGGATCCAATTTAAAGTAAAGCAGTTAGGTAATAATTAGCAAGTTTAAGGAATAGTATTGCTTATCTACTTAATTTTCGATGAATTCAATTCGATCCGTTAATAAATTGATTTTCCGGTGACGATATAACTTCCCAACGGCTTGTTTAAAGGTCTTTTTACTCATGCCTAATTGTTCCCTAATATCTTCGGGATTAGAACGGTCCGTTAGGAACAATACTTTGTCTTTTCTTAACTTTTCAAGTAGTTCTTCCGATGCAATGTCGTATTTTTCAAATGTAGTAGGATCAAACCGAATGTCTAATTTTCCATCCTCACGTACTTTGGTCACATATCCTTTGGTTCGATCTCCTCTTTCTAAAGGTTTGTTAAAATCCTGTGTATAGATGAGACCTGAATATTTATTATTTACGATCACGTTATTTCCTAATTCTGTTTGTTCGCAAATCAATAAATCTACTTCTTCACCTGTCATGTCAATATCGCAAAATTCAAAGGTTTTTCTAACCTTCATACTACCGAATAAGCGATCAGTTTCGTGATCATATTTTAAGGTAAACAAGTACTTTTCATCAATAAATAGCTTGTAAATTTGCTCACTGAATGGAATAAAAAGATCTTTATCCAATCCCCAATCGGCAAAGGCGCCAAATGGATTTATTTCAGCGATACGCATATAAGCATATCCATGTAATAAGAGGTGAGGGGTTTCTGTGGTAGCGACAATTCTGTTTTCAGAATCTTTCATTATGAAAACATTGACTTCACTGTCTACTTGCATTTCATCCGTTAAGTATTTTTTTGGAAGCAATACTTCATTGCCTTGGATGTCTTCTAAAAACGCACCAACTAATGTTAATCGGTTAATTGTTAGTTTATTAAATATACCTAGTTGCATTTATAGTTAACGTTTGTGTCGTTTTTTTGGTTTGTATTTACCGGTTGTAACGGACAAGCCATTTGGATTTCTTCGATCTCGTCTATTTCTTTTAATTTTCGGTTCATCATTATTTTCTTCCAAGTTTATTGCTTCACTTTCAGGGGTTCTAGCAACATGGCCGATATCATTCTTTTTGTTAGGGTCTGCAGGATTTACCCAATCATTTTGAAGTTTTTTCTCTTTGAGTTCGCCTGTTTTTTCATCCAGAACAAATACCGTTGTTTTCTTATCTTCTCCTGGCTTATTTATAGCAATAACATCTTCTTTCAATAACCAGCTATCCTCTTCCCAAACGAAGGCGTCGTAGGAAAAATCAGGTACATAATACGAATAAACACCTTTTAAAGAAGGCACTTCTGGGGAGAGGTGGTCGTAAACAATTCTATTTAATGGTTCGTCGAATTTTAAGGACATAGTCGATTTGTCAGCGTATTCAAATACAACTCGTTTTGAAAAGGAATTTTTTTGTTTAAATAATGGACTACCAAGCTTTGCAGTATTACCGACAAAGGTTAACACATCGATTATTTTAAAATTACTTTCCGATGTACCACCATCCCAACCTAAAAGGGTGTATTCGGTTTTACCATTGTACTCAATTGGCAATATTTTGTAATAAAGGGCACCGTACCAATTTTTAGCATCGATGACACCTTCGGGTTTTACCGTATAAGGATCTAATTTATCAATGAGTTCGATGATTTTTAGCTCTTCTTTATCCTCATCCCATTTCATAACATAAGCGCAATAGGAGTAGGACATGTCGGAGTATTCTAAATTCCAGTTTACAATTCGTACCAATTTGTCTGGGCTGTCTAAAAGTGCAATTGTTTTCAATTTCGTTATAGGATAAGTAAATGCACCTTCTAATTTTAAGAAGCTTAGCATTTCATTCTTGAAGATGAGATTTAATGAATCAACCTCTTCATCGTTTTTA
>CAMCQW010000130.1 GCA_945877045.1 Chryseobacterium gleum | reverse complement strand
CCTAATGTTTCTGAAGATCATCAAACAAAAAATGCAATGGTTTTGGTAAATAATTCTGCCGCTGTTCTAGTGAAGGATGCTGTTGCCAAAGAAACGCTTTTTCAGCACATAGTTGAGTTGTTAAATTCACCAGAAAAGATGGATCAATTATCATTGAATATAAAGAAAATGGGGATGCCAAATGCAACGGCAGATATTGTAAATGCTTGCCAAGAGCTTGTTTCTAAATCAATAAGGTAACATGGCAACTACCTTAACTTCTTTTAGTAAAGTATATTTTCTAGGTATTGGGGGTATCGGAATGTCGGCGCTTGCCCGCTATTTTTTGTCAGAAGGAAAGTTGGTGTATGGCTATGATCGAAACGAATCAGCTTTGACGCTTGATTTGGTGCGAGAAGGTTGTTTTATTAACTATATCGATGAGATTGCGTCAATTCATGCTGCCTTTTTGGAGAAAAAAGAGGTCCTCATTGTTTATACGCCAGCGATTAAATCTGATAATTTAATCCTGAATTATTTTAAAGAAAACGAGTTTCCCATAATGAAAAGGGCTGAAATTCTTGGTTTGATTACGCAAACAGCAAAAAGTCTATGTGTAGCAGGGACACACGGAAAATCAACAACGAGCTCTCTCCTTGCTCACATATTGAATGGTACAGACACAAAATTCACTGCTTTTTTAGGGGCAATTGCCACTAATTTTAATTCGAATTTAGTGATTCAAAATGACCCTGAATTTATGGTGGTTGAAGCGGATGAATTCGACCGTTCCTTTTTAAAATTATCGCCATACTGTGCGATTATTACTTCTGCCGATCCGGATCATTTGGATATTTATGGTTCTAAAGAATCGTTTTTGGATGGCTTTCGTCAATTTGCAATGAAGATCGATCCAGCTGGTTTATTGGTTTGTAAGGAAGGAGTAGAATTGCCTTCTGACGCTAGAAAAATAAGCTATGCCTTGTTTTCAGACACGGCCGATTATTCAATTGATAATTTGTATTATGAAAACAATGTGGCTTTTTGTGACATTCGTTTAAAGAACGATAAATGGATGCATGTTGAACTTGGCTTGGCTGGAATTCATAATGCGGAGAATGCGCTTGCTTGCGTCGCTCTTTTGACAGAATTAGGTATTTCATCAACTTCTATCATTGATGGTCTTCAGTCATTTCTTGGTTTAAAAAGAAGGTTCGAAACAATTTTTCAAACTGAAAAACTGGTTTTTTTGGATGACTATGCACATCATCCTACTGAAATTGATGCCTTGATTACCTCGCTTAAAATGCGCTATCCAATGAAGAAAATAACGGGTGTTTTTCAGCCTCACCTTTTCTCTCGAACAAAGGATTTTGCAAGTGAATTCGCAAAGTCATTGAGTGCTTTAGATGAGGTGATCTTATTGCCAATTTACCCAGCACGAGAATTGCCTATTGAAGGCGTGACTTCCGATTGGTTGCTTAGTTTAATCGATCATTCCAATAAAAAACGGATGTCTATCGAGGAATTGTTTGAAAGAGTTGAAGAGTTTAAAACAGGAATATTTGTTACTATTGGTGCCGGGGATATTGATCGGCTTATTTTGCCAATTAAAGAATTATTAATCAAAAATAAGCCTCAAGGATGAAAAAAGTATTGACACTAATTTTTTTGGTCCTATTGGGGATTGGCATACTAGTAATTCTGTTTTTTGCTAACAACAAAAACGAGAAGATTATTTCTAAAAAACCAACTATTTCAATACATGTGGAGGGGGAAAATGCCTTCTTAACTGAAAGTGAATTGTTGGACCGCTTGATTTTTAAAAACCTTTATTCCGTTGGGGATCGCGTCGAAAAAATTAACATTAAAAAAATAGAATCCTTCATTAGGGCTATGGAAGAGGTTAAAAGCGTTAAGGTTTTTAAGAATATAGGCAGTACCTGGAATATTAATGTTCAGCTCCGAAAGCCAATTGCTAGAATTTTTAACCTTTCACAAAATTCTTATTACTTAGACGATGAGGGCTTCACTATTAATAGAACTCATCTTCATACGGCTCGTGTTCTAGTGATTTCAGGAAATATTCTTGAAAACCTGAAAAATCAATCGGTAAAAGAAATTATTAACAATGATTCTTTGAAAAGTATTCGAAAATTAGATGATATCTATCGAATTTCCAATTATGTTTGTAATGATCCATTTTTTAATGCTTTGATTGGGCAAGTTTACTTGGAAATGAACGGTGATTTCCTCCTTATTCCACTTGTTGGAAGCCAAACCATACTATTTGGTTCAGCTAAATCCGATGAAGAAGTGAAGGATAAATTTAACCGCTTGAAAGTTTTTTATAGAGAAGGTATGCCCCAAGAAGGTTGGGCGAAATATAATACGATAATAGTAAAATATGAAGGACAAATCGTTGGTAGAAAATAATGGTTCAACAGAAAATGTTAAACGCACTAAAATTGTTGTCGGTTTAGATATAGGGACGACTAAAATTGCTTGTTTTGTTGGAAAGAAAAATGACCATGGAAAAATTGAAATACTTTCTATGGGAAAAAGTGAGTCATTGGGCGTAATGAGTGGAGTTGTTTCTAATATCAAACAAACAGTAGAATCGATAATTCTTGCTGTAAAAGAAACTCAAGGCAGGGTGGAAGGTGATTTGATTATTAAAAACATCAATGTTGGAATTGCCGGGCAACATATAAAAAGTCTCCAACATCGTGGAATCTATACGCGTAATAATTCCGAAAATGAAATTGTCCAAGAGGATATCAACGCACTCGTAAAAGATATGCATAAGTTGGTTATGAATCCAGGAGAAGAAATAATCGATGTTATCCCCCAAGAATATATTGTCGATAATCAGCCCGGAATTAAAAATCCTATCGGGATGGCTGGCGTGCGATTAGAAGCTAATTTTCATATTATTACTGGTCACGTTAGTAATGTCCAAAATATTAGAAGGTGTGTCGAAAATGCTGGATTGCAAATCAAACATTTTGTGCTCGAGCCAATCGCTTCTGCGGATGCCGTGTTAACTCAAGAAGAAAAAGATGAAGGCGTAGTCTTAGTCGATATCGGTGGAGGCACCACAGATGTAGCAATTTTCTACGAAGGAATTATTCGACATACTGCCGTGATTCCTTTTGGAGGAAATGTTATAACTGACGATATTAAAGAAGGATGTAAAATTATTCGTAGACATGCGGAAAATTTAAAGGTTCGTTTCGGTAGTGCTTTTGCTTCTGAAAGTAATGAATATGAGGTAGTTTGCATACCTGGATTCAGAGGAAGAGATCCCAAAGAGATTACCTTGAGAAATTTATCGAAGATTATTCAATCGCGCATGGAGGATATTATCGAATTGGTTCATTATGAGATTGAAAACTCCGGATTTAGTAAAAAGATTTTAGCCGGTATAGTAGTTACTGGTGGAGGCGCTCAAATGAAACACTTGACTCAATTATTTGAATACACTACTGGAATTGATACGCGTATAGGTTTTCCTAATGAACACCTAGCGAATCCTAATCAAATGGATAATTTGGCTAGTCCAATGTATTCGACTGGAATTGGCTTGGTATTAAAAGGGTTTGAAAGAATGGAAGAGCTGCCCGATGATGTGAATGAAGCACCCAATAATAACAAAACGATTTCCCATAATGACCCAAAATTAAGAGGTAATTTCTTTAATAAAATATTAAATAAATTACCACGATTTTTAGAAGATGATTAATAATTAATAATTTATAATATGATGGAATTTGATATCCCCAAAGGAATGTCTTCAATTATTAAAGTAATTGGAGTTGGTGGTGGTGGCAGTAATGCAGTGAATCACATGTTTAATCAAGGAATTGTAGGCGTGGATTTTATTGTCTGCAATACGGATCGACAAGCACTCGATATTTCGCCAGTACCTCATAAAATTCAATTGGGCCCAAATCTTACGGAAGGAAGAGGAGCAGGTATGATCCCTGAAGTAGGAATGAATGCTGCAATTGAGAATATTGAAGAATTGCGCGAGGTGCTTTCCAAAAATACTAAGATGGTATTTGTTACTGCTGGTATGGGTGGTGGAACCGGTACTGGTGCCGCTCCTGTAATTGCGCAAGTAGCAAAGGATCTTGGGATTCTTACCGTTGGTATCGTAACAATTCCTTTCGATTTTGAAGGAAGAAAACGTAGGTTGCAAGCGGAAGAAGGCTTGGAGAAAATGCGTCAAAATGTCGATACGCTATTGATCATCAATAATGAGAAATTACGTGAGTTTGGTAAAAACATGGCCTTGACAAAAGCATTTGCTGAAGCGGATAATATTCTTACTGTTGCTGCGAAAGGGATCGCGGAGGTTATTTCTGTTACTGGAATGATCAATGTCGATTTCAATGATGTGAATACAGTTCTTAGAAATAGTGGTCATGCAATCATGGGAAGCGCTAAAGCTGAAGGTGAAAATCGTGCTATGGAAGCCGTACAATCGGCCTTGAATTCTCCTCTGTTAAATGAAAATGATATCAATGGGGCTAAATACGTCTTGTTGAATATTACCTACGGTGATAAAGAGGTGATGATGGATGAAATAACTAGCATTACTGATTTTATTCAAGATGCGGCAGGCGCAACTGCAGATGTGATCTGGGGACATGGATATGATGCAAGTTTAGGAGATAATATTAGTATTACGTTGATCGCTACAGGTTTCTTATCTGTTCCCTATACCGGTTTTGAATCGTTGCCCGAGCGTAAATTAATGACTTTAGGAGACGATTTAAAGAAAGAAATTACGAATACAATGTCTTCACCAATTGATTCTTCAATTAATGAAGGTGTTGAATTGGAAAGTATGAGTGATGTTTTAGCAAAAGAACCTTTCTTGAAAGGGAGCGAGCCATTATCAGACACTGAATCTCCAATTCTTTCGAATGAAAGTAGTGTAGAATCTCCTGCTATTGGTAGTGTTGATTTAGAGGTGGAATTGCCATCGAATAATTCGGAGGAATCTACCAATATTTCTTTTGATTTGTTTGATTCAGAAATTTATGCTGACGATGATTATGTAGTGGATTCACTTTCCAATGAAGTAAGCGAAACGAATTATGACCTTTCCGATTCAGATAATTCGAATGATAATTCTATAGATGCGCCATTGGTATTTGAAAGTAAAATGGAAGAAGAGGTGTCTACATCTGCTAGCACACCCGAATCAGGAAGTCCTGAAATTGTTAGGCATATTCTAGAGGATGATGGTGAGACAAGTTGGAATACTACGAATACGCACGCAATTCTTTCTCCAGAAGAACAACAACGTAAAATGGATGAGAGGAATTCTAAAATTCATGGCTATACGAATAAATTAAAAAATGCAGAAGGAATTTCTGATTTTGAGAAAGAACCTGCTTTCGTTAGAAGAAATATTAACATAAACGGAGAAGTTCCTAGCGCACAAAATAATGTTTCTAGGTTCGGATTGTCTGATGAAGATAATGGTTCTGGGTTGCGAAATAATAATTTTCTTCACGATAATGTTGACTAAATGAGTCTTGCAATACAAATTAATGATGGCATAAAAAAAGCAATGTTGGCGCGCGATAAAGATCGATTGGCGGCATTGAGAGATGTTAAATCTAAAATTTTACTCGAGTCTACATCTGGCGGTTCTGCTGAAATCAGCGATGAATTAGTAATAAAAATTTGTCTTAAATTATTCAAACAACGTATGGAAACATATGAGTTGTATATTGGTCAAAATCGGGAAGATTTAGCGCATGATGAATTGGTTCAAGCAAAAGTAATTGAAGAGTACCTTCCAAAAATGTTGAGCGATGATGATGTGAAAAAGGAGGTGGCTATGGCAATTGAATCCTCCGGCGCGAAAGGAATTCAAGATATCGGAAAGGTAATGGGGAACCTATCTTCTAAGTTAGCCGGTAAAGCCGATGGTAAGGTAATTGCTGCTTTTACAAAGGAAGCACTTGCAAAT
>CAMCQW010000129.1 GCA_945877045.1 Chryseobacterium gleum | reverse complement strand
GATGCCTAATGGCATCGATGATTACTATTTTGAAGCGCTTAAAGTCGAAAAAAAATACGACTTGGTGTTTGTAGGCAATTTGAATTACCCGCCAAACATTGATGCAATTAATTACCTAGTAAAGGAAATTCTACCGTCATTACCACATTTGAAGTTGTTAATTTCAGGCGCCAATCCTTCAAAAAGTTTATTGCTTCAACTTGCTTCAACACCTAACATAACCATAACAGGTTGGGTAGATGACATCCGAGAATCCTATTTACAGGGAAAAATATTAATTGCCCCCATGCAAATTGGTACAGGTATGCAAAATAAAATCCTTGAGGCTATGGCCTTAGGTGTTCCAAGCATTACCACCACCTTAGCAAACAATGCGATAATGGCAAACCATAAAGAAAGCATTTGGGTGGCCGATACAAAAGAATCAATCATTCTCGGAATAGAGACGTTATTATCCGATGAAGCGATCTATGAAAAAATTAAAGAAAATGCAAAAGAGTTTGTAAGAGAACGATATAATTGGAACACCATCATCCAAGACCTTTCTAAATCTATTCAGATTTAGTATTAAATCTTCGAAAATGATCGTATTTATCTTTAATGAAAACAATCAAATCCATTTCAGAGGCGGTTTTTAAAAAATCCGTATCCAAGTTTAAAAAAGAAATAAAATCATCAAATTCATCTTCCGATAAACTGATGATATCAAAAGAAATATATAACCTCAATAGCTCTTTCACGACCTTACGTTGATCATCCTTGTAAACTTGTTCTGCAATCCATTTTTTATTTTGTTCCTTTTTCGAAAAAGCTTGATAGATCGCCGTAATTGGACTTTGGAGAACATCAATCCCAGTAACCAGTTTCGTTTCTCTCAAAGCTAAGGCGCTCCGTTCTTGCTTTAATTGCTCGAGCGATTTTAATGGGCGAATAATTACCTCCTTTATTTCTTGAGGAATCCTTTCAATATAAACTGAAATATGACATTGGCAATTCGAATCAGGATAGGCAATAAATTGATAAATAGGATAATATTTTGTGGATAACGCTATAACGTCATTAGGACTTGCTACAACAGAAAAATTACCATTAGGTTGTCCAAATACACCTCTACCATTCGTTTTATTAATTACCATCAAATTATAAAACCCTTGCGGAAATAAGGTGTCAATTACTTGACCTTGAATAAGCACACGATCACACTGCCCATATAATTTGAATGAACAAATAAAGAAACAAGCCAGTAATATGTAAAATTTCTTTTTATAATTTATCAAAGTACCACTTAAAATCAAGAGAGAATAAAAGAATAATGGGTGCAATAAATGAAATAATCCAAAAAATCAATAAAGTAATTTTAAAAACAAGCGAGGCATCTTTTTTTATTGGAGCAATTAAAATGGCACTAACTTGTGAAGCAATCATTGGATTAACATCTTCATCAGAAAATTCCATGTATTTTTTTAAGGCTGTTGATCTTTCAATTAGGACATTTTTTATGGTAGCATAATCTCGGTTAGACAATTCCTCATAGGTACATAAATAATTAACCTCTAATTCGTCAAGTGTAGAACGGAGGACATGATTTTTTTGCATGCCTCGCACACGAATCCCCATAATAAAACCAAAGACAATAATTAAATAATCTTGAATCATCCAACCAATAACAATCATTAAAATGGAAGAAACCAATGCAAAAATCATCATGAATAAATCACGCTGACGGTGTACTAATAATTTAAATAATTGGCCGCCATCTAATGGATCGAGCGGTAATAAATTAACTGTATTTAAAAAGATAAAAATAAAACCCAAAGTGAGCGCTGAATCATTTTGATAAACACACGCTATAATAAACGTAAGACATCCAAACAGTAAACCAGGAAAAGGGCCAAAAAACACGACCAATAAACTTTCACGCTGTGAATATTTTGGTTTAGATCCTTGAACAAACGCACCCATAAGAGGAATAAACAACATCCGAACATTTTCATATTTAAACGCCTTCATAAAAAGCAGATGTCCCATTTCATGAATAAAAAGTACAATTATTAAAAACAGAATAAATAAAAGCTTATCTGAAAAGATTAGTAAGAACGATAGAATAAAAAGTACTAAGGAAAAAGCTGTTAATCCCCAATTATTTTTTACCTCTTCTTTTACTAAGATTGGTTTATCAGGATACAATGAATCATTCTCCATACTAATTAGTTGGGCGCTCCACCACGCGCATTTTTCATTTGACTCATCATACTAGCCATTGCACGAGGATTACTCATCATTTTCATCATTTTTTTCATCTCGTCAAATTGCTTCATCAATTTATTGACTTCCATAATATTCGTTCCACTTCCTAAAGCAAGTCTTGCTTTTCGAGAGGTATTAAGCAAACCAGGGTTTGATCTTTCTTTTGGTGTCATGGAGAGGATAATTGCTTCAATACCTTTAAACGCATCATCGGGAATATCAGTATCTTTCATTGCTTTTCCCATCCCAGGCAACATGCCCATCAAATCCTTGACATTCCCCATTTTTTTAATTTGATTCAATTGAGCTAAAAAGTCATTGAAATCAAATTGATCTTTCATTATTTTTCGTTGAAGCTTTCGCGCTTCCTCCTCATCGTATTGTTCTTGTGCCTTTTCTACCAATGAAACAACATCACCCATTCCGAGAATTCTGTCTGCCATCCTAGCAGGATAAAAGACATCTATTGCATCCATCTTTTCCCCTGTCCCGACAAACTTAATCGGTTTGTTTACAACAGATTTTATAGTCAACGCAGCCCCACCTCTTGTATCCCCATCTAATTTTGTAAGTATAACACCGTCAAAATTAATTTTATCATTAAAGGCCTTTGCTGTATTTACAGCATCTTGTCCCGTCATGGCATCAACGACAAACAAGGTTTCATTTGGATTTAGCGCGGTTTTTACACGTGCAATTTCATCCATCATTAGTTCATCAATCGCTAAACGACCTGCAGTATCGACAATTACCACATTAAAACTATTACTTTTTGCATGCTGAACAGCACTATTAGCAATACGCACAGGATCTTTTTCTTCCTTATTAGAAAAAACCTCTATTCCCAATTGATCGCCAAGAACATGTAATTGATCTATTGCAGCAGGACGGTAAACATCGCATGCTACAAGTAGCACCTTTTTGTTTTTTTTATTTTTTAAGTAATTACCTAATTTTCCTGTAAAGGTCGTTTTTCCGGAACCTTGAAGTCCTGACATTAAAATAATTGAAGGATTTCCCTTTAGATTTATTTCAACTTCATTTCCGCCCATCAACTCCTTTAATTCCTCATGGCAAATTTTCACCATTAGTTGACCAGGAGATACTGCTGTTAGTACATTTCTTCCGAGCGCTTTATCTTTCACCGTATTAGTGAAATTTTTAGCTGTATTAAAGTTAACATCGGCATCTAAAAGAGCTCTACGAACTTCCTTCAGTGACTCAGCAATATTTATTTCGGAAATTTGACCCTGTCCCTTTAATACTTTAAAGGCACGTTCAAATTTTTCAGTAAGATTTTCAAACATTATTTGTAGCTATTTTAACTTGAGCAAATTTAATGAAAATTACTAAATTTTTAATCTTATTAACGCATTTGAATCAATTAATACCTAAACTAAAAAAGATGATTCCTATTTTATTGAAGAATTAATTGTAATTTAATAAGCTAAAGATGTATTGGTACATTTTTTTTTCTGTAACTTTATCATTAATAATTAAACGTTCATGCCATGAAAAACAATTTTCTACTCATTATAATACTATTTTGCGGGATTTCAGTAACTTTTGGACAAGGACCAGAAAGAAGTGTTTATGCCACTGCTGGAAAAGTTGCAAAGTGCCAAACGTTAATTTTTGGAAGTACAAATACAGTGTCCTATACTATTGGAGAACCAATTGTTAAGTGGTCAAATGTTGATGGTAAACGCATCCACAATGGATTCCAACAGCCCGATCAAAATTTTGCCGTTTCTCCAAATGTTTCGGGAATGTCAGTATCTGACCCATCGTTTTTGATTTACCCAAATCCATTTAACAATTACACGATCATTCAAGGACCAGATGAGCAAAAAGGCACCACTAAAATTCAATTGATTGACCAAAATGGAAAACTAATTAAAGAAGAACAAATGAATGATTCTAGGCATCAAATGGATTTTGAAAGTGATTTGGCTCCGGGCCAATACTTTTTAAACTTCTATAATGAAAGCGGTGCTTTTCTTCAACAGACAAAAATTATTAAGGCTTTTAATTAATTCTTCACCTTTCTAATTTTCCGTTTTCAATTCAATGTTATTTCTTCCTTCTATAAAGGAAATATATTTCGGCATAATGTTTATGGGGCTTATTAAACGCTCAATGTAAATTGTAATGAAAGCGCTCTACTTAAGGATTTATTTGTTCATGAATTCACAGATGAGTCTATGAAAGTGATGTATTCCTGTTTCGCGAGACGGCGAATATCGGCCTTGGTCATAAAAGCGAGAACGAATTCCCTTCTGTACATTTTCAACTATAGCCTCATCTTCATGTTCCACTTTGTCAAGTTGCGCTCCTGCACCGCGATCTAATTTATTTTCATCATATACGTAGCTTGTAAATGAAACTTTAGTCATGCTAATTCCTAGAGGTCTAATGATGTTCAAAGATAAGCCCCAAGGATAAAAGTTAAACATCATGTTAGGGAATACCCAAAAGTAATATGCCGAAACTGATTTTCCGAAATCGGGGTGAGTATCCGGAATTTCGAAAACGTCTTCACCACCACGTGATAGTGCCAGTTGCAAATTTGAATAGCGAAATAATTCAGTGGTGTATGTTCCATAGTCAACTTCCGCATTTAAACCAGTATGTACAAATGGAATATGAAACCCTTCCAGATAATTTTCGGTGTATAAGGCCCAATGTGCATTGACGAGATAATCGCGTGAACGCGCTGGTTCAGGTTTGAACTCATGGAAAGGAAGAAATGAAATCCTATCTTGCATATCACCAAGTACCTCTTTCAAAGTCATTGAGGGTAGTATACCCGCAAAAGAAAGGTTTTCCCAACTACCATATGGTACTTTAGGAAGATTGTCCTTAGCTGAGGGAAAATCAAGCGCATTCTCAAACTCTGGCATGTGTTGGAATGTTCCATTCAAATCAAATCGTCTACCATGATAGGGACAGCGGATGTTCTTATCTTGACATTTGTGATCAACCAGAATGTTTCCACGGTGCGTACAAACATTAGAAAGGCATTGAACTTCCCCCTTATTATTCCGAGTTACGATTATAGGTTCATCGAGTAATCCCGGCAATAAGGTATATGGAGTGATTTGACCATTCAGTTGAATTTCATCTGAATTATCAAGAAATTGCCACGTACGAGTAAAAATTTTTTCTTTGGCCTGTTCAAATGCCTCCGCAGAAATATAAAATTCTGAATCAAGGGTAAAAGCCCTTTGTATATCTTCATTAACATGAAATCTTTTCATCTTATTTTTTTGCTAGTCTACTGTGCTTGTGTCCATAAAGGAAATACACTACCAGGCCGATAGCAAACCAGATGAAGAACCATTTCCAATTGTTTACGGCCATTCCTGTAAGCAAATAGCAGCATGACACTAAACCGAGTACAGGTATTAAGGAAAGATTTTTAATAAATGAAAGGACGGTCATAACTAAACAAATGACAAAGAAGCAAATCATGGGAATACTCTGAGCATAGTTTTCGCCTTTTAAGAGAATAGTTTCTGTAAAAAATGTTGGAAACTGAATAATTAAAAACGTGAATGTTGAAATAATTATTCCGGGGAAAATATACTTCGCATTGATGTATGGGAGGCGAAAACGACCTTTCGTTAGCTCTCCTTCCGGCGTGCCTTTTTGAGATGGAAGCATGAGCACACCCCCACATACTAGAACAAATGCAAATAATGTTCCTATGCTTGTGAAATCAAGGATGAAATTTTC
>CAMCQW010000128.1 GCA_945877045.1 Chryseobacterium gleum | reverse complement strand
ATTCAAACCATTCAAAATTCTCCCGTAAATAAATACATCGATTACATAGAACTAAATGATTCAATAATTGCATCTAACACATTGGATCATGCTGATATTGTAGCTGGAGGCAAGCTTGTTTTCTACATGACCAACATTCCTAAAATAACCAATAAACCAGCATTCGAAAACAAGGAATTTTATGAGGTAAATATACCCGATAATTTTGTGCCTGTTCCATATATAACCAATGAAACAAGGATCTTTGAAGAAGTTATAAAAATTAGTTGCGGCGTTTATAGCGCAATAAAAAATGACGCCATGCACATTTTCTATTCATTAGATTCCATGGAATGGACTATGTATTCAGATCCCCTACTTTTAAAAAATTCAAGTAAAATATGGCTTAAAACCAGTAAAGAAATTGGACGAAGGACTTATGAAAGTGCGATTGTATCTAGTTATTTTATTAAAAAAGATAAGGGTATTCAATTAACCTTAAAAACGCCCTTTTCAAGTCAATACGCTGCGTCAGGAGCAAATTCTTTGATCGATGGAATACGCGGAGGAAATGAATTTAGAACAGGTGATTGGCAAGGATTCTTTGAAAAAGACATCATTGCTGAACTTAGCTTTGATGAGCCACGATCCCTCTCTGAAATTGGCGTTTCATATATTCGAGACATCCGCTCATGGATCTTTTTCCCTTCCAAAATAAGTATTAGCATTTCAAAAGATGGGATTAATTACGAAGCATTATCGCCACTAAGCATCGCTAAACTCTTAAAAGATGACAGTAACACCATGAAAAGTGAATCGACCCTTAAATTTGATCCACGTTTAATAAAATCAATCCGCTTTGAGATTCAAAATGGGGGTAATTGTCCTTCTTGGCACTTAGGAAATGGGAATCCGTCGTGGTTATTTTTAGATGAATTAATAATTCGGTAGATCGTTGAAAATAACAAGCTACACCATTCCACCATTCACAGAAATAGTTTGTCCATTCATGTAATTCGAATTTTCCTTAATAAGGAAAAGTACTAATTCGGCAATATTTTTGGAATTTCCCAATTCATGAGATGGAATAGTTTGTAGCAGTTCACGCCTCATTTCCTCGGGTATTTCACGAATCATCCCAGCATCCATGTAACCAGGTGCAATCGTATTCACAGTAATTCCTGTAGCGCCAAGTTCTGAAGCCATTGTTCGCGACAAGCCTATTAATGCACTTTTACTGGCAGCATATGTACTTGTGCCTGGAATTCCTTTTTGAGCAACCACTGAAGAGAAAAATATAATTCTACCCCACGAATTTTGTCGCATGGTAGGAATAAAAAATTGACTTAAATAAAATGGTGCGAAATAATTAATGTGGTTTACTTTTTCAAATTCCTCTTTTGGTACTTTCCATGACATACCAGCGCTTGCAATACCGGCCGCGTGAATAAGTACATCCACGTTTGTGGTACTATTAAATAAATTTTCTAAGTCTTCCGAAACGAAAAGATTCGCTTTAATACTTTCCGTTTGATTTGGGTATAAAGAGCATAGTTGCGATAAGGCAGCCGGATTCGAATTATAATGCAAATAAACAAAGTGACCCTCTTTTAATAAAAAGTCAGCCATAATTAGCCCCAAACCACCTGAAGCTCCCGTAAGTAAAATTCGTCTATGCATTATTTTTATATTTTTTGTCAAACAAACTTTTCAAGGGCCAAGGGAGCTTGTTGGAAGACAAAAGTAGATAATTCATATCAATCGCCCCAAACTTCAAATTGAATTCGCGTAAGCCCTTCGTATTACTGCCACCAAAATCAAAATAATTATGAGATACGCTGAAAGTCTTTAACATATGATCATGGAGATACACCATGGCACCGATGGATTTTCCGGTATCATTTACGGCTCCTTTCAGAAATAGAATCGCAGTTGGAGATACGAAATAAAAGGAAGAGGCAATTAATTCTCCTTCCAAATACGCTGAAATTTGATAAGCAAAATCAGCCTTCTTTCCGTTATTCATAAGCTGAAGAATGGCTGCATATTCCTTTTTCCCAAGATGGCTAAATTCAGCTCCCTTTTCATTTCTAAATAATTCAATTAATGCCAAAGGATCAAAATCCACGCGAATTTCAATAGTAGCTTCAATCGCTTTTTTCAATGATCGCTTAATATTTTGAGAGTAATTCTTATATACTTCGTCATAAGGGAGGCCCAATTTTATTAGCTGATAATTTCTGTTTGTCGATTTCAAATCGAGTGAATTAAAAGAACATGAAGAAGCAAAATATAGTAATCGATAAGAATGTAATTCATTATTTATTTGAGCAAGCGTTTCAGAGGAAGGTAGCTTTCCAATAAAATTAAACTCTCTAGTAAAGATCGCTTGGACAAAAATAGAATACCCGAATTTTAATTTTGGCGTAATTGGAAAAATAAAGTCGTAATCACCATAAATTAAGCCCTTCCAATTTGGACAAACCGCATCAAGGTACCAGGAAAAATGAAAAAACTGACTTGGCGCAGTATATTGACTCACCAAAGCATCCCATTTTTTTTTATCAAGATCCTGTGAAGAAAGTAGTTTGATCATATTAATTGACTTAAGGTAACAAATTCTACTTCTTGCTTATATTTTGCCATAAATTCATCTAGTTTCTCCAAGGAATATTTCGTACAAGCTTTTGGGTGACCAATTACCAGTAAATGCGTTTTTTTCTCCCGTATGGCTGCTGCAAGCGCTTGATCTAACTTCGAAATAAAATACCCATCAGCACTCAAACAAAAAGTATTATACTTTGTAAGCAAGTCTTTCTTTGACCCTCCCCCACTTGAAGGAAAACCGTTTCCGATTGGTTTATGCCTTGAAGGGTCCCACCTTCCAAGTAAAAACAATCTCCAAAAAAATAAGGGAGAATACTTAAAAGAACTGATTGCTAACTCTGTGAAATTTCCAAGCACATTTTCCACTAATAAGTCTGATTCAAAACGCCATGAAGTTTTATTAGGCGCATTTGAATAATCATAATTATAGGGTGCATTGGTATTTTTTCCTTTAAAAAAAACAGAAGAATCTATCACAATCCCAAGCTCAGAAAATGCTGAAACAAAATCACTAAAAGGTTGTGCACACCAACCCCCTGCTCTAAAAGAAACGATTGGGGAGTTGACTAACTCCTTAATTCCATTGAAATAATTATGAATAATCATATTAATTTCCGCCGAAGAAAAGTCTGAAATTTTATATCTTTTGGTATCATGTTTCCAATCATTCTCTTCAAATGAAACATCTTCCCAATGCGGATGGATATGCAAACCAGTTTCATGTCCGCTACTATCCCAACGTTTAATCTGTTCAATAACCAAGGCTAAATCAGAAAGCGTTTGTTCCTGTTTTTTTGCGTGAACTAAATACCCTGCATCTGGAAAGAAGGTGAATTTAGCTCCGTGTTTTTCTGCCAATCGGAGTAATTCAGTGGTCGGTTCTAGCATGCATTGCTGAACAGATCCGGATTTTTCTCCGAAAAATAATTCATAATCCCATGTAAACGCTATCTTCAAACCTTTATACCATTAGGTGTATACATTGTGACTCCATCTAAAATAAACGCCTCTTTCATGGTTTTAAGCATTAAATCAGCATCAAATAACAAACAAGCAGCTTCGCCAAGACGAACGCGCTTACAAGCATTTTTTTCAATAAAAAGCGGGATTAAATCATCGCATTTCCGTTTTTTAGAATAAATAGGACTATGAACCATTGTTTTAACCTCATGTAATTCGCCCATGGCATCTTTAAGCATTAAATCAAAAATCTCTGAATGATATACTGGATAGGGAAAATAAACAGCATCCTCAAGAACATGAAGAGATGTTCCTGCATTATCTAAGGTGACACCCACATATAAAATCTTTCCTTTCAATTCACATAATCGATAAAAGGGAGAATTAGCATTATAGGGAGTTAGTTGATTAAAATGTCCTTCCGTCAAAAAAGCAGCCTGACTACCAAGAGCACAAACAGCTTCAGTTGGATGAAGACTTCGCTTTACACCTTTTAATTTGCGGAAATTTTCAGAAATAGCTCCCATACCAGAAGGAGTTGTTTTACTATCAAAGACAGGTTTACTTTGCACATAATCCAATTGCAAACCAACGACTGGAGAACTGGGCATCAAAAGATTTCCACTTTCTCCAACTGCATTTAGCAAAGCTTCAATAACGGTATTTGCACCCTCTTCAAGAAACCCCATACTTCGAAGGCTGGCGTGTACAAGTAACGAATCACCCTTCACTATTCCCATTTCCTCCAATTGTTTGGTGAGCGTTGATAACGGAATACTATTCCCAGTTGAAAGCGCATCAGATAGATTCCTATTGAATTTACGGCGTTTGAATTCCCTGAATTTCTTTAAGAAAAAAATAGGAAGAAGCGCACGAATACTTTTACGTAAATTCATTTTTGGCTAAGAGCTATAAAATTAATCATTCATTTAGGGGAAAAATCCAACAT
Source organism: Chryseobacterium gleum (assembly GCA_945877045.1). Classification (GTDB taxonomy): domain Bacteria; phylum Bacteroidota; class Bacteroidia; order Flavobacteriales_D; family Crocinitomicaceae; genus UBA952. Next base: position 1,495 of record CAMCQW010000128.1, on the reverse strand, counting down.
TATTTACAGGAATAACCATCCGTAAAATGCACCCTTTTTATAAGGACTTCGATCTTATTTGCATCATCTACCCATGTTGTTGAACCGTCTTTTAAAGACTCACCCGGAAGTTTTGGCCCTAAAAAATTCCCCGCTTGCCATGTAAATGAGCGTGTTCCTTTTACTTCATCAAAACCATTTTTATAAATTACCTTATAATCTATGGCGTCTAAAGAACGTGTTGTATTATTCTTAAAAACTACATAAAAACCAATGTTTTTTCCTAAAACTTCTTGATTATAAGATTTCGTTATGGAAATCCCACAATCATTTAATAGTACTTTCGTTGAACTGAGCGTAAGTGATAAAAATAAAAATACACCTAAGGTAAATGTGAATAAAGATAGAGAACGCTTCATTTATAGCTAATAATTTAGTTAAAATTAATTAATTGTTTTTAATTAAATCCTTTAATTTTCATAAAATTAGTTAAATTAGTGCCATTGAAAATCTAAATTAACACTCTATGAAAAATATATTCCTACTATTTATTTCTTTGACACTTCTTACTACTGCTTATTCACAAACAAAATCTCCAGAAGAAAGAGCGAATGAGCAAACCCAGAACATGAAATTGGAATTGTCTTTAACGGCTGAACAAGTAAATCAAATTTATGAAGTCAATTATGGCATCATTCAAAAAAATGACGCTATGAAGAACTCAAGTTATACGGAGGAAGTTAAAAAACAAGCATTAGAACAAAATAACCAAGCACGTAATTCTATGTTTAAGTCAATCTTAACAGAAAATCAATATGCCATTTTCGAAAGGAAGCTAATTGAACATAACATTATTAAAAAGCATTAAGCCAAAGGCTAAATATACTAAGAAAAGGGCCAATTAATTGCGTGCTTTCAATTTGAGCTATTAAACTATTAAGGGACATTAAATCGCTAATTTTTCGTGGCTAAAACCAATCATTCAAGTTTACGATTTTTTGAAAACAACAAATTAGTTTATCTCGTTCTTGTTGTATTTTCCTTTCTACTTTATGGAAATTCAATCTCTCATTCGTATTCATTAGATGATGATCTGGTAACTAGTACAGATCGATTCAGGCATGAATTAGTTGAAAAAGGTATTGGCGGATTAGGGGCAATATTAAAATCTAATTATGCCGTAAATGACGAACAAAATTATGATTACCGACCCATTTCAACGTATAGCTTTGCTATTGAATGGACGCTTTTTGGGGATTCGGAAAACCATGTTCACATTTCTCATTTCATTAATGTATTACTCTATTCAATACTAGGGATAGTTCTCTTTCAACTTTTACAAGTTCTGTTTGGAAAAGGATATGAAGTATTTAATTTCCTGATTACGCTATTATTTTTAGCACACCCTATTCACACCGAAGTCGTTAATAGTCTAAAAAACAGGGATGAAATTCTAAGCCTTTTGTTTGCTTTACTCGCCACCATCCAAACAATAAAATACATCGATACAAAGCAA
>CAMCQW010000127.1 GCA_945877045.1 Chryseobacterium gleum | reverse complement strand
AAATGGGATTATCAAACTCAAGGTTCATGGGCATTTCAAACAGATTTTGCCACTAGTAATCAATTAATGTTTGCACCGGCGCTCTCTATAAATGATGCAGGAAATCAAAAAGCGCTCACAACCAACGCGAGCATGACCTTATTAAAGCCAAGTCTTTTAACCCTTGTTTACAATGGGAATTTTGTTCCAAAAGTTAAGTTTTTCAAGAATTTCAACTTATTACTTTCAACTACAGAAAATATCATCCCATCCGTTTTACCTAATTCTACGGCAACCTTAAAAATTGGAAAATATGGTGGAGTAGCTACGCGATATTACCAAGGAGATATTGGAGAAATATTGATTTTTAATAATGAGCTAAGCCTTATAAACAAATCCTTGGTGGATTCCTACTTGCGTTATCGCTATGCCCCGCCGGTATCCTTAGGTAAGGACACGATTATGCCTAGCAATAGTTTATGTACCATTTTCCAACTTAAAGCGCAATCTAAATATTCCACTTACTTATGGTCAAATGGAACTACAGCATCGAAATTAATTGTAAACAAACCGGGTACATATTGGTTATCAGCCACCGATTTTCTTGGAAACATCACTGTGGATTCGATTATTATCTATCCGCCATACAAAGATAATTTCCCACAATCATCGGGTATACTATGTGCAGGAAATAACATTCAGTGGCAAACTAGCTATCCACCAGCCAACTATACCTTCTTATGGCAAAACGGTGCTACTACCAATAATTTTAACATAACGCAATCAGGAAGCTACCACCTTAAAATAACCGATGCAGCGGGATGTTTTATTAGAACCGACACATTAGTAATTACCGTTGATTTATATCCTTTTTCAGCGAATCTAGGACCAGACACTACCTTGTGTACAAGTAATATAATTGCACTTCAAAGTGGCGCATTGCAGACAAGTACTTATTTATGGCAAGACGGATCCAGTAACCCTACCCTTTCCGTTCAAACTTCCGGAGTTTATTCTGTTCAAACAATTAATATAAACAACTGTGTAGCGCAAGATACTATCAATGTAATTGTTGCCGGTGTTGGCGCAAATCTAGTCTATTCAAGTCCCCCATTTGCTTGCCAAAACACCGCTATAAATCTAACTGAAAACAGCACGATTACATTGCCCAATCAAATTTTCTCCAGGACATGGACATTTAGTAACGGCCAAAATTTTTCCTCGTCATCTATTTCTGTTCTTCCAACTAATACTGGATGGCTTACGGGAAATATCAGCATTGTTTCAACAGGGAACTGTATCACACAAGATACTTTCAGTATTTTTATACATCCCCGTCCGGTTTTAACCTTGTCCAACATCGATGATTGTTCCAATGATAACATTTCATTTCAAGCAAATAACATTGGTAATGCTGCATTAAACAACTATCAATGGAATTTTGGACAAGCAAGTTCAGGCGTATTGAATACCAGTATTTTAGCCTCCCCCAATCATTTCTTTGGAACAGCTGGAACTTATAACATCGAGTTGATTGCAAGTGATGTTTATGGTTGTTTAGATACCATTATTAATCCTTTAATCATTTTTCCTGCTCCGATTGCTCAATTCTCCTTTAACAATACATGTGAATCAAACAATGTAATATTTAACAATACAAGTTCTGTTTCAGATACCTCAACGATAATCCTTAATTCATGGGATTATGGAGACAACACGCAAGCAATTAACCCTTCCTTTGCAAAGCAGTATCAAAATTACGGTCAGTATAATGTTCAGCTAATCGTACAATCAAGTAATGGGTGTTTAGATACTAGTATGCAAGCAATTACTATTCATCCCAATCCAATTTTAGATTGGATAGTTGGCCCATCATGTAAAAATTCATGGACTACCTTCACAGATTCTTCCACCATTCCATTAGGAACAATAATTGGCACCAACTGGGAAGTTAATTTGCAATACAACTACCCATTCAGTAATTCTAGTTACCAATTTTTGACAAGCGGGATTCAATACGTAACATTAAGTGTTACCTCAGATCAAGGTTGTATTTCCGATAGCTTACTATTCGTTGATGTGCAGCCAGAATTGATTGCAAGTTATGCAGTTAATCCAAGTATTATTTCAGCTGAAATTCCAGTAACATTTATCAATCAAAGCAATGGATCAACTAGTTGTTCGTGGACATTGAGTGATGGCGCTACGTCCACCTTAGATACTTTGATACATTCTTTTGATAATTCATTAATAGATCAAACCATTGAATTAACGATGGTAGTAGGCAATTCAATTGGATGTTTTGATACCATAATCAGCCAATTACAAATAAACCCCTATAATTTTGATATCGCCTTGACGAATCTCTTTGTAGAAGATATTAATGGATTCATACAATTAGGAGTAGAAATGAAGAATGTGGGAGCAATAACAATGAATCAATGTAACTTATGGTTAAAAATGTTAAATTCCACCCTAATTCAAGAACAATGGTTAGGAGAATTATTACCAGGAGAAAGTGAGATTTACATTTTCACTGCTTCCCCTACCTCCTTTGTTACGCTTCAAGATAATAGCTACCAATATATTTGCGTGGAAGCACAAGCCAGTAACGTTTTTAATATCGAAGATGAAGATTTAAGCAATAATAGTATTTGTACTAATCTTGAGAATAGCGGCGTCATTTTCCTTCCGATTAGTCCGAATCCTGCAACAAATAACATAACGCTTACTTTTTATGTCCCCAAAGATCAAGGAGTAATGATCACTATGTATGATGCAGAAGGACGACTTGTTTATTCATTCCCAACTAATGAATTTTTAGAAGCCGGCATGTATACAATAGATGTTAACACATCGCAATATGCAGCAGGAAGTTATATTATTAGAATGCAGGATGAAATTACTACTCAAATCAAGCATTGGATTAAAAACTAATCCCAATTTTTCATAATTATGGCATTATTTATGATATTTGCACACCAAATTGAAAAAATGAAAATTATAGCCCTTACATTTTTGATACTACTATCAATTCCTCATCAAACATTTGCGCAAGATAAAAAAGCTGAAGGTATTTTAAATAAGGTTTCTGGAAAAATGAGAGCCTTAAAATGTTTTTATGTCGAATTTAATTCCGTTGTGAAAAATAAAAGTAATGGCAAAGCCGAAAATCAAAACGGTAGCGGATGGGTAAAAGGGAATAAATACAATGCTAGTTTTGGAGGAAATACCATCATTTCAAATGGCATGAAAACATGGACCATTATCAAAGAAGACAAAACAGTTTATGAATCAGATGCAAACAATGATGGTGAAAGCATCAATCCAAAAAAAATAATGACAATTTGGGAGACTGGATTTAAAAACAAATATGAAAAGGAAGAAGCATTAAACGGAGAAACAGTGCACGTAATCAATTTATTTCCTAAAAACCCTGCTAAATCAGAATTCAGTAGTATCACCGTCTATATTTCGAAATCATCAAATTCCTTGAAGAAAGCGATCATGAAATCAAAGGACGGCACTACAATAACCTATTCAGTTACAAAATTCCAAGAGAATCCATCCATAAATGATACTAAATTTGTATTTGAAAAGAAAAATTACCCAGGGTATCCAGTAATTAAAGATTAGCGTTTCAAAGCGCGATCCATTTCACGTTTATCATCTTTCAACTTTAAATCTTCCCGTTTATCATGTAACTTTTTACCAGTTGCACACGCGATTAACACTTTTAACCATCCCTTTTCTGACAAGAACAACTTAATTGGAATTAAGGTATTTCCTTTAATTTTCAAAAATTTAATAATACTATTTATTTCCTTTTTTTGAAGCAATAATTTGCGATCAGCCCTCGGTTTGTGGTTATAAATAGATCCATTTTCGTAGGTCGTAATGTGCATATTCCTTATCCAAACTTCGCTTTCTATTGAAATACAATACGCTTCCAATATACTTGCTTTTCCTGCTCGAATACTTTTTATTTCAGTACCTGACAATTGAATGCCAGCAATAAATTCCTCCTCAAGATGATATTCGAATCGAGCACGTTTGTTTTTTATATTAACTTCTGTTGAGGCCATACTACAAAATTAACCTATTTCTCATCTTATTAAAGACCTTGGATTGATAAATATTTATACTGCACTACTTATAACAATACATTATCCTTAAATTTGCTCATGAATTTACCTTCGAAAGTTCTAGAACAAGTGGTTGATCAATTATCATCTTTACCAGGAATTGGGAAAAGAACAGCACTTCGACTTTCATTAAATTTATTAAAAAGAAGTCCCCAAGAAATAAGTCAATTCACACAATCCATTATTTCGCTCAAAGAAAATATTTTTAGTTGCACTGTTTGTAGTAATATCAGTGATGAACCTGTTTGTTTTATTTGCTCCAATCCTAAAAGAAACCCTGCTATTATTTGCGTGGTCGAAGACATAAGAGATGTAATGGCAATAGAGTCTACGGGAACCTTCAAGGGTTTGTACCATGTATTAGGTGGCTTAATATCTCCTATGGATGGAATTGGACCTCAAGATCTTAATATCCTTCCGCTTCAGGAAAGGCTAAGCAAGCAAGAAGTTTCAGAAGTTATTTTTGCACTAAGTCCAACAATGGAAGGCGATACAACTAATTTTTATTTATTTAAAAAAATTCAACGAACTGATCTTCTCATTACATCTTTATCGCGGGGGGTTGCCTTTGGATCAGAACTACAATATACCGATGAACTAACATTAGGACGCTCTCTTGAACAACGTCAAGAATTTAAGATGCCACATTTATAAATGGCCATTATTTAAACCATGTAGTTCGGTGTTTTATCCACCTAAAAGAAAGCCCAAATACAAGAATTGAACTGGCAAAATAAACATCCGACCAAAGCCAAATTTCAGATCCTTCCATTGAAAAACGACGAAAGATGATAAGTATTAGAAGACTAGTCGCGGTGGAAACTATACTAGGGTATTCATTGGCACAAACCGTTTTTAAAGAAAATTTATTAGGCGATTTTTCATATAAAAATACATTAGGAATAAAGGCAGGGACTTTATTAGCCCAAATTTGAAATTCATTTCCAAATTTGTTGAATAAAAAATTCTCTTCCATGAACATAATTCGTTCATAATAAAGCCAAAAACATAAACATAGCACGAGGCTTAACATTGGATTTGCCAAGTAAAAGGATAAACCAATCCATATTAAAAAATTAGCAAAATAGAGAGGATGCCTAACCATAGAATACCAACCTTTTGTGTTTAAATGATGAGCAACTTGCTCATGTCTATTCCTTCCAGAAGTATGCTTTTCACAACAACCAAATATGATTATCCTGAATAAATGCCCTAAGACAAATACGAAACAACTCAGAATCAATACAAACGACTTTAAACTAGGATAAGAAATTAAAAAATCATAATCATAACAATAGGTAATTGGTAAAGCAAGAACAAAAAACAACAAGGGTAATTGACCCCTATAACGAAAGAGGAATTTTCCATTTTTATCTAAAGAATTTATTAATGCCATTTGCTTGTAAAAAATGATTATATTGCAGTACAATAAAACAAAAATAAGATTATTCACAGAAAACTAGTATGAAAGAAAAATTTGAATTAGAATACTTATTAAAAACATCGCCACGCGTATTAGAAAATATGATTGCCTCTCCGACTGGATTAAGCGAGTGGTTTGCCGATGATGTTATTACAAACGATGATATCTATCATTTTGAATGGGATGGGGCAACGGAATCTGCAAGATTATTGCACCATAAAATGAATGCTAGAATTCGTTTTATTTGGCTAGAAGACGAAGAAAATAATTTAGATGTATTTTTTGAAATTAACTATCAAGTAGATTCAATGACCTCAATGGTTGCATTAAGAATCATTGATTTTTGTCTTCCAGAGGATTTAGAAAATGCCACTATGCTTTGGGACCAACAAGTCGGGAATCTAAAAAGACTTTTAGGCGCCTAAACTTTAAATAATACAATTAGGTGCTTTATCATTATTTTTGCATTTTAAAAACAGCGGCTTGAAACGGCTTTA
>CAMCQW010000126.1 GCA_945877045.1 Chryseobacterium gleum | reverse complement strand
AAGTGTCTGGGTTCCTCGATTTATTAGTTCGTAATTATAAAAAGTCATATTGTTCACTTCGTCATTGGAAGCAAAAGCAAATGCTTGGGCTCGAATTTCCATCCCAATTGGATCGGCCCCTGTTTCGGTATGGATGTTTCCTTTATCATTCATTACCCACCAAAAGTTTTGGTCGCCATATAAGGATACGGTTCTGTCAACGCTGCATTGTTTATTTTTTTTAATGTCGTACCACGGATAATCACCATCAAGATAATTGTAATTTCCATCGCTATTGAAATCGAAAAACGGCGCTAAATAATAATCCTGCCCCAAGCTAACATCGCCATGTGCAGGCCAATCTTTTATGATTTCTGGAACTTGATAATTAGGAAATAATTGGGTTTGTGTTGATGTCCCATTGCTTTGGTCGGCAAGTCCCGCTTCATACCAGGCACTGAATTCTCGCACCATGTCCTGGGTTGTGATAAAATGCTTGTCGTATTTGTTGCAAGTTTCATAAGACGTTTCTGCATAAATTTGTGACAAAGGCCCTGTCCAGTAATCTTGTCCATTCCGGTATCGTAATGCGGCAAGTTTCAATTGATTATTGATATCGGTCCCTCCTAGCCATAAAGCTGAAGTAAAAAGGGCCATTACGCCAGAATTTTTTGGGACCTCATACTGAGAATAATTCTGCCCAGGAATTTGCCAAAGATTTCCTGCGGTATGAATCATTGCACGCACATTGTTCAACTCTAAATAGGTTGTTGTTGTGGGGGGCGCACAACCAGCAGCCTTTGGTGGCGGAGTTTTTAGTTTGTAGGTGGTGGTGTAACCCTGCCCATGAGCAGTAATGCTAATTAGAAAAAAAAGGATACAAACGTATTTTATCATCGTTTTTTAAAGTGTTGAAGTTACACAGAATTTCTAATAAATAGTAGTTGCCTTGTCTACTCATTTAATAACAACTCAATATCTTGAATTAATTCAGTGATTTCTGTTGGATTCGTCCCGTCGTAATAGCCTCTAATTCTTTTCTTTTTGTCCACTAAAACAAAATTATTGGTGTGAATAAAATCGCTGCCAGCATCCCCAATATTTGTAGCCTCGGCAGGTTTTAAAACAAAAAAGGATTTTCTTGCCAAGGAATAAAGGGACGATTTAGAGCCTGTTAAAAAATGCCATTGTCCTTTTTCGTAACCGTGTTGGCTAGCATAGGTCTTTAGGGTTTCAGCGTTATCTATTTCGGGATCAACAGTAAAACTTAGTAATTTAATGTTTTTGTTACCCTTAAATTTTTTTTGAATGCGTTGCATTTGTTGATTCATAATGGGACAAATACTCTTACAGGTTGAGAAAAAATACTCTGCTACAAACACCTTGTTTTCGATTTCCTTTTGAGTAATCGTTCTTCCATCTTGATTTGTAAAACTGAAATCGCCAATCGTATGACCTTGTCCAACGGTAAGTAATTCAGGATCAACTAACTCTTTTTTTAAATCAGTAGGATTGATTATTGGCAGTGGGTCTTGAGTGCTTTTTTGTAGCATTGTGTAGCTAATAGCAACACAAATTATCAAAATAACAAGTATAAATACAATTCTTTTCATCTGGCAAAATTAGCAATAAAGCCTATTAATCACTTGTTTTTTTCCAGTGAATCAAGCCAAAAATTGATAAAAGAAGGTTGGCAAAAAATAACAATTCTGTTAAATAAAGCTGATTGTAATGAAATAGAATCATTGAAAGAAGATTCAATAGAATCCAATAATACCAATTTTCAATAATTATTTTTGTTGTAAGGTAAGTTGCTAAGACACAAAAAACAGCAATAAAGGCGTCGAAATAAGGCATTTCTTGTCCGTCTATATAGATTTTACTACCAAGTAATAATGTGATGGCTATGCCTAATGAAATAACTAGAATATGCCGAGAGATACTCCATGACCGGGGTATTATTTGATGTTGCTTTTTCCAAGTCCACCAACCGTAGCATCCTAGAACAAGGTAGAATAATTGTAGAATTGATTGGAAGAAAAGGTTGGTCTTGTAAAAAATAAATAAATAAAGCAGGGAGCTCAGTATGCCAAAAATCCAAGCGATCGGTTTTTTTAATATTGTAAAAACCAGGTATAAAAAACCGAAGAAAACAGCTATTAATTCTAAATAAAACAAGCTTTTACTAGTATAAAAGATGTTTTTTACTTTGGTTTCTCCAACCGGCATCTGATTTATAATCAGCAAAGAAGATCACTAAATCAGCATCTGATTTATAATCGCAAAAATATATGGGAAACTTAGCATCTGACTTATAGTTGGTAAAAAACCAAAGGCCATCATTTCCACTTGCATCAGATTTATAACTGCATTTATACACCACTAAATCAGCATCAGATTTATAGTTGGCTACAAAAACCTTCACTTTCGCATCGGATTTATAATTAACTGAATAAAACGTTTGTGCAGTTAAGGTGCAGGTAGGATACAAGATAAATAGTAATAAGGATAGGACGGCTACTTTCATGAGTTTATTTATTAAAAAGTAAAGTTAACTAATATATTTTTTAATTGTGCTTAGGGTTGGAATTAAGATTGTCTTGTTCAAAACTAAAATCAATACGTAGATCCAGCATTTTTTATATGTACATATTTGCATATAACATACCAAACTATGAAAGTTACCACTATTTTTCAGCTATTTTTCTTTTGTGCCCTTGTTTCGTCTTGTGTATCAGGGAAAAAATACAAGGAACTTGTAGAGCGAGAAAAGGTTTGCTCCGAAGAATTAGAAAAATTTAAGCGTAGCAGCTTGGATTTTGAATCAAAATACAAAGACTTTCAAGTTTTATATGATGTAGCTGCAGCTGATTTGGCAAAAATAAAAAAGGACACCTCTGTTTTGGGAGAGAAGTATCGTCAACTTTTTCAAAGTTTTAAGGTGCTAACAGCTGAAAATGATGCATTGGAAAAATCATTCGATTTTTACAAATCATTAAATGCGAAAGAATCTACCGCCTTACAAAAACAATTGGAGGCAAAATCAATAGAAATTCAACGTAAAACAGAAGAATTGTTGGCCTTGGATGCGGAATTGAAATCGAAGGAAAAACTTTTGGCTGAGAGGGAACAACGGGTTAATGAACTAGAAGAAATGCTGAGTCGGCAAGAAGCCAATCTCAAAGCGCTTAAAGATAAAGTAGCTGCCGCTTTGAGCGGATTCGAAAATAAGGGATTGAAGGTAGAACAGAAAAATGGTAAAATTTACGTGAGTCTTGAAGCTAAACTTTTATTCAAATCAGGAAGTATTGTGGTGGAAGCGGAAGGTAAAAAAGCCTTAATTGAAATTGGAAAAGCACTTGAATTAGAAAATGACTTGGAAATCGTTGTGGAAGGGCACACGGATTCAGATAAATTGTCCAGTGCTGTAATCCCTAGGAATAATTGGGAATTGTCAGTTTTGAGAGCTACTGCGGTTACTGAAATTATGCTTGCCAATTGTGCGATGTCTCCAAAGCAAATATTGGCGGCAGGAAGAGGAGAGTTTCATCCCGTGGATGTGAACGACAAAGCAAAAAATAGGCGAATAGAAATTATCATTTCTCCTAATCTAGATGCCTTGTTTGATATTATCTCCCAAGATTAGTCTTAAAGGTATTACCCTTCAAATCACTTCGCGTGGCAAAAACAAACAGTGGCCTTGCAAACTTTGCTAAAAAAAATTACTTTTGTCCCCAAATTAACGATTAATTAAAAAAGAGTCAATGGAAAAATTTATGATATACGTACCAATAGCGATGGCTATAATCGGCCTACTTTTTATGGCAATTAAACGATCTTGGGTATTAAAACAAGATGCTGGTGATGGTAAAATGAAAGAAATTTCTGATTACATTTATGAAGGAGCCTTGGCTTTTCTTAAAGCTGAATACCGCTTATTAGCAATCTTTGTAGTCTTAGCAAGCATTTTATTGGCTAGTATTTCGTTTGTTGTTCCAACTACGCATATATTAATAGTGGTTGCCTTTGTTTTTGGCGCCTTCTTTTCAGCTTTAGCTGGAAACATGGGGATGAAAATCGCTACTAAAACGAATGTTCGTACAACGCAAGCTGCTCGCACAAGTTTACCACAAGCGTTAAAAGTTGCTTTTGGCGGTGGAACTGTTATGGGATTAGGCGTTGCTGGATTGGCTGTTTTAGGTCTTACTGCTTTCTTTATTTTCTTTTTCCATTATTTTATGGGAGGAGTTTGGGGTGTTGATGGAACAGAAAAAATGACTGTTGTTCTAGAAACATTGGCTGGTTTCTCTCTTGGAGCTGAATCTATCGCTTTGTTTGCTCGTGTTGGTGGAGGTATTTATACTAAAGCGGCTGATGTTGGTGCAGATTTAGTAGGAAAAGTAGAAGCTGGAATTCCAGAAGATGATCCTCGTAATCCCGCTACCATTGCAGATAATGTAGGTGACAACGTAGGCGATGTTGCTGGAATGGGAGCCGATTTATTTGGTTCTTATGTGGCAACCGTACTAGCTGCCATGGTTCTTGGTAACTATGTGATTAAAGATATGGGGGGAGTTATTGAGGATGCATTCGGAGGAATTGGACCAATTCTATTGCCGATGTCTATTGCTGGTTTTGGTATTCTGTTTTCAATTATTGGAACTATGCTGGTTAAGATAACTAGTAATGATGCGAAAGAAGCACAAGTTCAAAAAGCATTGAATATCGGTAACTGGGTTTCGATTGTATTAACGGCTATTGCTTGTTATTTTTTAGTAATGTGGATGTTACCCACTACCATGAAAATGAGTTTCTTTGGTGAAGGTCTTAAGGAGATTTCATCCATGCGCGTATTTTTTGCCACTTTAGTTGGTTTAGTTGTTGGTGGAGCGATCTCTTCTGTTACAGAATATTATACAGGATTAGGTACGAAGCCAGTATTGAAAATTGTACAAAAATCTTCTACCGGTGCGGGTACAAATGTAATCGCGGGTCTAGCAACTGGAATGATTTCTACTTTCCCAACGGTTATCTTGTTTGCAGCTGCCATATGGGGTTCTTATGAATTAGCAGGATTTTATGGGGTAGCTTTAGCGGCTTCAGCAATGATGGCAACAACTGCTATGCAATTAGCGATTGATGCTTTTGGTCCTATATCTGATAATGCAGGTGGAATTGCTGAAATGAGTGAATTACCGAAAGAAGTTCGTCAACGTACCGATATCTTAGATTCAGTTGGTAATACAACGGCCGCAACTGGAAAAGGATTTGCAATTGCTTCGGCAGCGCTTACTTCATTGGCTTTGTTTGCAGCGTATGTTACCTTCACAGGTATTGATGGAATTAATATTTTCAAAGCTCCTGTTTTAGCGATGTTGTTTATTGGTGGAATGATTCCTGTTGTTTTCTCAGCATTAGCAATGAATTCTGTTGGTAAAGCAGCCATGGATATGGTGTATGAAGTGCGTCGTCAGTTCAAAGAAATTCCAGGTATTATGGAAGGAACAGGTAAGCCAGAATATGGTAAATGTGTAGAGATTTCAACGAAAGCTGCCTTGCGTGAAATGATGCTTCCAGGTTTAATGACTATTGGTTTTCCTATTGCTATTGTGCTTTTAGGTAAATTAGTTTACGGGGATAATAACCAACTTATCGCTGAAATGTTAGGTGGTTATATGGCTGGGGTTACGGTATCCGGTGTGCTTTGGGCGGTTTTCCAAAACAACGCAGGTGGCGCTTGGGATAACGCGAAGAAATCTTTCGAAGCGGGTGTTGAAATCAATGGCGAAATGACTTTCAAAGGTTCTGATGCGCATAAGGCAGCAGTAACTGGCGACACAGTTGGTGATCCCTTCAAAGATACTTCTGGTCCATCTATGAATATCTTAATCAAATTAACGTGTTTAATTGGTTTAGTAATCGCTCCCATTTTAGGAAGTGGGCAACATGATGCAAAAAAAGCAATGGACTCCGAAACCAAATGTGAAATGGTAGACGGTAAATGTATTACCAGCACTACCGGAAAATGCGACATGAACCAATGTGCTAAAATGACAAAGGATGAATGCGC
>CAMCQW010000125.1 GCA_945877045.1 Chryseobacterium gleum | reverse complement strand
TGAAATTGCTTCTATTAAAGAAGCATGCGGAAAGGCACGATTAAAAGTGATTCTCGAAACTGGCGAGCTTTGCACATTAGATAATGTGCGTAAAGCAAGTGATATTGCTATTTATGCAGGCGCCGATTTTATTAAGACATCTACGGGTAAAATTCAGCCAGCAGCGACAATGCAGGTGACCTATACCATGTTAATGGCGATCAAAGATTATTATGATGCAACCGGAATTATGATAGGAATGAAACCTGCAGGTGGGATTTCCACCTCAAAATTAGCCTTGCATAATTTGGTTATGGTGAAAGAGATCTTAGGGAATAATTGGCTCAATAATGAGTGGTTCCGATTTGGTGCAAGTAGTTTAGCGAATGATGTTTTAATGCAAATAATGAAGTTGGAAACGGGAGTTTATCAATCTTCAGATTATTTTTCAATCGATTGATATGGCAAAAAAGAAACCAGTAAAAGAAGGAGTTAATTGGGATTATTCTCCTTCATTAGAAAGCACTTCCCATATTACGATTTTACCCAAATATGAACTATTCATAAACAATGAATGGGTGAAACCTTCGTCAAAAAAGTATTTCAAAACAAGCAATCCGGCCAATGAAGAAGTCTTGTCTGAAATAGCTTGGGCGAACGATGCGGACGTGGACTTAGCTGTAAAAGCAGCAAGAAATGCCTATAACGATGTTTGGTCAAAAACTACTCCAAAAGAGCGTTCAAAATACATATATAGAATCGCTCGTTTGATGCAAGAGCAAGCCAGGGAACTTTCTGTTATTGAAACCTTAGATGCAGGAAAACCAATCCGAGAGTCTAGGGATATAGATGTCCCTTTGGCGTGCAATCATTTTTTTTATTATGCTGGTTGGGCTGATAAATTAGAATATGCTTTTCCTAATCAACCAATGGAGGCACTGGGTGTTGCAGGTCAAATTATCCCATGGAATTTCCCTTTGTTAATGGCAGCTTGGAAAATTGCTCCTGCTCTCGCAGCAGGTAATTGCGTTGTCCTAAAGCCAGCGGAAACGACTTCTTTAACAGCACTAAAATTAGCTGAAATAATAAAAGCGTCCGGTCTTCCTCCCGGTGTTGTAAACATCATTACTGGTCATGGTGATACAGGAGCTGCGATTGTAAATCACCCGGACATAAATAAAATCGCGTTTACTGGATCAACCAATGTCGGAAAAATAATCCAACGGGCCATTGCGGGTACAGGGAAAAAAGCCACCTTGGAATTAGGAGGAAAATCCGCTAATATTATTTTTGATGATGCCCCAATTGATCAAGCGGTTGAAGGGATTGTAAATGGTATATTCTTTAACCAGGGACATGTTTGTTGCGCTGGTTCCCGCCTTTTTGTGCAAGAAAATATTGCAGAATTGGTGATACGTAAATTAAAACATCGAATGGATAGCTTATATTTAGGAAATCCCCTCGATAAAAACACAGATATTGGCGCCATAAATTCTAAAGAGCAACTGGATACAATTGAAAAATACATTAAAATAGGGATTTCTGAAGGCGCTGAAATATATCAAAGCACCTGTGAATTACCAGGCAAGGGCTATTTTTGCCGTCCTACGATTTTTACCAACGTGGCACAATCCAGTAGAATTTCTCAAGAAGAAATATTTGGGCCAGTACTTAGTATTCAAACTTTTAGGACAGTTGATGAGGTTATTCAAAAAGCAAACAACTCTCCTTATGGACTTGCTGCGGGGGTTTGGACAGACAAAGGGTCTCGCATTTTTAATTTAACATCGAAGTTGCGAGCGGGTGTCATTTGGGCCAATACCTACAATAAATTTGATCCTACCTCACCATTTGGTGGCTATAAGGAAAGTGGATTTGGTCGTGAAGGTGGTTTGCATGGCTTGGGAGCTTATTTAAAAATGAAATTGTAATTAATAGTTATTCAAATGAATCGTGTGGAAATATTAAAAACATATAAAATATACATTGGCGGTGCTTTTCCTAGAACAGAGTCTGGTCGGTATTATACGCCATTAAATAGTAAAGGAGACCCACTAGGCAACCTTTGTCTATCATCTAGAAAAGATGTTCGAAATGCGGTGACAGCTGCTCGAAAGGCTTTTGGGTCATGGTCTGAAAGATCGGCATTTAACCGAGGACAAATAATCTATCGCATCGCAGAAATGCTTGAAGGTAGGAAGGAGCAATTTATGTTGGAACTTCAGAAACAAGGAAGCTCAAAAGCGGAAGCGGAAAAAGAAGTCATTCTTGCGATTGATCGGATTGTTTATTACGCTGGATGGTGTGACAAGTACAATCAAGTTTTGAGTGCTGTAAATCCGGTTAGTTCTGCCCATTTTAATTTTTCTACCTACGAATCAATGGGTGTTATTGGTGTTTTAGCGCCCCAATCAACTTCGCTTATCGGTCTTGTCTCTTTGTTAATTCCTGCCATTTGTAGTGGGAATACAGCGGTACTAATCGCTTCAGAAAAATTACCACTTTGTGCCATCACTTTTGCTGAAGTACTCAATTCCTCTGATGTTCCCGGGGGTGTGGTGAATATTCTTACAGGTACGCTGGACGAATTAGCGCCAGGTTTAGCCGCACATATGGATGTAAATGCTTTTATTTCTGAGCCGTTGGGAAGTATGGAGATCGGAATTGCTCAAGCGGCAGTTGACAATCTAAAACGAAAATTCAGCTACGAGGCGGATTGGTCGAGTGAAAAATCGCAAGGCCTTTATTATATTTCTGATTGTTTAGAATTAAAAACTACTTGGCATCCAATTGAAAACATTGGCGGCTCAACAAGTTCATACTAAATTCTAATACTATTCTTTTTCAATAGGCCAGCTATTGTTTTCCATCATGACATCAGGTAAAAACCCATCCGGATCCAAGGTAATTTTGAGTACCTCCTTTATTGAGATTCCGGGTAGTGAGATGGAATAATTAGGCTCACCACACGACCATTTGGCCAAGCTTTGCGTGGTCCTATAAAAATCAGTTTTAACGTTATTGTTGAGGTCTAAAGGAATGTAATAATATTTTATGGTGCCGTCTTTTAGCTCTACAGAAAACTCAACAGGCAGTGGAACACCCTCCCTTGTAATGGTAAACGATAAGGCATTTTTTGATTTTCTCACACTATCAATCCCAAAATCGATGGTTTTAGTGGTATTTAACCAATAGTTTTGAAACCATGTTAATTCCATCTGACTAACGCCTTCAAATGTTTTAACAAAATCATTTGGCTCTGGGTGTTTGAATTTCCAATTCGCATAATACCGATGGAATCCCTTTTTCATGTTTTTATCACCAATCATATAGCGAATAAGTTCCGGAAATAATTGTCCTTTATAATAAGCAGCATTGTAATACGCATAATCATGATCAAAGTGATTTGCTGCGGTTGAAATAGGTTCTTCAGGAAACATATCACGAATATATCCATATGAACTAATAGCTTCATTTGTATGGCTTTTTTTCTCGCCGCCAGAAGATATCCGTGATTCCGCATACATAGTTACACCTTCATCCATCCAATGGTGAAGGTTCTCATCGCTTCCATATATGCCATAAAAATAGTTGTGCATAAATTCATGGCATGCTGTATTGAAAAAATCCATTCGACTTCCTTCTAGCATCGTGCAATTAGGATATTCCATATAGCCTTCACCGGCCTGTATAAATGAAAACTGAGGATAGGGATATTCACCAAATTCTTCCTTGCAGATAGCATAGGCTTTTTCCCAATTAGCCATCAAGTTTTCCCATTCCATTTTATAATCTTGGTGGTAGAAAAAATGGAAGTCTATCTGGTCAATATGAATGGAATTATGTATCCACTCCGTTTCAGCGGCCCAAGCAAAATCATGGACGTTTTCCGCAACAAATTTCCATTCTGTAATTTCTCCTTGCTGAGTTACATTTTGTTTATCAGCCCAACCATTGGCTGTATATGATTTATTAGTTAGTAATCCTGTCCCTGCAATAACAAAGCGTTTGTTACAGCTTATCGAAACATTATATTTACCGAATGTCCCCGCAAATTCTCTTCCGAAATAAGGGTCTGTATGCCATCCTTGGGAATCGTAACGGCAAATTTTTGGATACCATTGCGTAAGTGTAAAATCAGTACCTGAGCTGTTATCTTTTCCCGCTCTATTAATGCAAGCAGGCATATTTGAGGAAAATTTTATGATAAGTTGCGTTTTTGCTGAAGGCGCAATTGGTTTTTTTAACTTGATTTTTCCAATGGATTCAAATACTTCTAAGCTGTATATTTCACCATTAATTTTGATGGATTCGATTTCAATTGATCCAAAATCACTTTGGGTCATTTCTGCTTGATCTTTGTCCAAGACATTAAACGCATGACTTCCTTTCTTGAAGGCATTCCAATAAAGATGTAAATAGATTTCTGAAAGACTGTCTTTTGAATTATTTGTGTATTCGATGCTTTCTTCGCCAGCTACCACGCCTTTTTGATCGTCTAAATTCGCTGCGATGGCATAATTAACTTCCTGTTGCCAAGTGTTTTTCTGGCTGTATATTGTGCTGGTTAAAGCAATAGCGGTAATGATTAGTTTTTTTCTCATAGTGGTAAATGTACTAAATTAATTCATTTCTTTTTGAGGTAATTTCCAAGGATGTTATTGAATAAAAGATGATTGGTTACATTTTTTCAAAGCTAAGAGCCTCTCTTTTTCAGTGAATTTATCCGTCTTTACTTTTGCTTTATTGTATCTTTGTAAAACGATATGGAGAGCATAAAAAATAAAGTTACAGAAAGCGGATTATTGCAATTGGACATGGCCGATTTTAAGCCAACGCAACCGATAGTTGGAATTGATATTGCATCGCAACTTTGGAAAGGCCTAGTGCTTAAGGAAAAAGAATTTCGTTTGTGGATTAATGAATATGATTGGTCTGCTTACGTCGGAAAAGCTGTTTTTGTTTTTTGTTCTACTGATGCCATTATTCCTACATGGGCTTTTATGCTTATTGGGAGTAAATTGTCCTCGTTCGAAGTATATTATGAGATGGGGAGCTATGAAGACCTAGAAAAATCCTTGATTAAAAAAAGAATTCTTTCACTGGAATTAGCAGATTTTTCCGATGCGCGTGTAATTGTTAAAGGATGCTCTAGTATTTCTTGTCCTGAATTTGCAAGTACTGTTTTGGTTATGCATTTATGTCCGGTTGTGAAATCAATTATGTACGGCGAGCCCTGTTCTACGGTGCCGATTTATAAAAAACGTTGATTTGTTTTATCTAAACATTTTAAGACCTTAACCCCGCTATCAAGCGGGGTTATTTTTTTTCACCCTAACGCAAACAAAACCCTAAAACAACATGAATAAATTCTTCTTGTGCTTCGGCATGTACCCAATGCCCGGCGCCTAAAATGGTTTCAAATTCGCTATCGGGAAATACATTTTCTATTTCAGGGATGTCGTCGTCTAAAATGTAATTAGAAAGTTCGCCTCTTATGAAAAGCGTTGTAGTAAGTACAACTTGTTTTGGAATCGCGCTAAGTATTTCGCACATGTTTTTTTCAAGAATAGGTACGTTCATGCGCCAAGCTAATTCTCCTTTAGATTTCCAATATAGATTTTTTAGTAAAAACTGTCGAACAACTTGGTTTTCCACATACTTTTCTAAGTCAATTTCTGCCTCACCACGGGTTTTGTAAGTGGCTAAATTTAATCCATGAATCCCTGCTAATATATGTTGATGGTGCATCGGATATTCCTTTACTCCCATATCAACCAGGATCAGTTTATCGAGTAAATTTGGATGTTGTTGTGCAAATGTCATGGCAACTTTTGCCCCCATGGAATGTCCTAGTAAGATGATTTTTTTAAGGTTCAATTCTTCAAATAAGCAATGAATATCTTCGGCCATTAGCTCATAAGTGTGCGCTGGTGACCAAAAGGAATGCCCATGATTTCTTAAGTCTACACTATAAACTGTGTAGAATTCCGCTAATTTTTTTGCTTGTGATTGCCAATTATCTGATGAACCAAATAGTCCATGCAGAATAACCAAAGGAGCCCCTTTTCCGAGCACCCGATAGTGTAGAATCATTTTTTATCGCTGGTATAGGAGGATTCAGAAATCGTTTCGGCG
>CAMCQW010000124.1 GCA_945877045.1 Chryseobacterium gleum | reverse complement strand
TTAGCAAAATTATTATTGATCACGGAAGACTTTAAATTTAAATCCACCTTTAAGGAGTTATTTAAAAAGCTAGGGCTAACACCAATTGAAGTTGAAATACGATCCATATTAGACGTTTTCAAAATACCATTTTGATTTAAATAACCTACAGAAGCACGAACAGGTGTATTTTTAAAGGATCCTGTAATGCTCACGTTATTATCGATCGATATGGCATCGCGATATATTTCTTTTTGCCAATCTGTAGAAGATTTACCTAACAAAGCCTTCTGAGCAGCAGTACCTTTTGAATTGATCACTGATGTAAAATCAGCAGCAGATAAAACATCTACATAAGCACGAGCTTGAGCTGAAGAAGCCACCGAGCTAACTGAAACTTTGATGTCATCACCTTTCTTACCCTTCTTTGTCGTTATCAAAATAACACCATTAGAAGCCCTTGAACCATAAATGGCCGTGGCAGATGCATCTTTCAACACATTAAACGATTCAATATCATTTGGGTTTATAAAAGATAATGCGTTAGCAGCACCAGAAATGCCATTATTATCTAATGGCACACCGTCAATTACGATCAATGGATCATTGTTCGCATTTAATGACGAACCACCACGGATACGGATTGTTGATCCCGCGCCAGGAGCACCCCCATTAGAAGTAATTTGAACACCTGCCACTTTTCCAGCAACCAACTGATCTGGCGTTACGATATTACCCTTTTGAAAATCAACAGAGGAGATCGAAACCACAGAACCTGTTAAATCTTTCTTTCTTTGAGAACCGTAACCGATTACTACCACTTCGTTTAACGATTGAGAATCGATTTCCAATGTGATTGTTAGTGACGATTGGCTCCCTATGGAAACCTCCTTACTTGTAAAACCGACAGAAGAAATCACCAAAACACTGTTTGAAGAAACATTTGAAAGAGTGAATTGTCCTTTTGAATCAGCAGAGGTTCCTCTATTTGTTCCTTTTACAGTAACAGAGGCACCTGCGATAGGCCCTTCCTTTGAAGTGACAGTACCAGTAACGGACTGCTGCGCAATGACCGAAAAAACTGAACACATGATCAAAGCAAATGTCAAGAATAAATTCTTTCCTTTTCTTTGACTTAGTCCTTCGATCCAGCTAGTAATTTTAGCTTTCATAAACATGATTTAAAAATTAGTGAAAAATATTTTTTTAAAAAGTCAAAATTAAAAAAGGAATACATTAGATTCGCCCCACTTTAATATATGACAATAATTAATGAATTAGTACAATTAGCTGTAAATGAGTAAATTACAATTTATTATGCGATTCATTTTATAAAGTGGAACAATAAAAAATATGGCACCAGATTATATGTTGGCAATTACAAGTTTAAAATTAAACCGCAAAATGATAAGGGTCAACTTATTACCTATTTTATTATTCATATGTTTCATCAGCTTGGGCCAGCAAAAATTAGAGCTGATTGCCCCTACCCAAAAGTTGCTACCCCGAGGTGATTTTTTTCTAGCAGCCGATTTCAATAATTGGGATCCGGGTGATCCACGGTTTCAATTCAAGAAAAAATCGAATGGAAATTATGAAGTATCGATTCCCGATAGCGTTCATGTTTTTGAATATAAAATAACACAGGGAACTTGGCATTTAGTTGAAGGTACAAAAGATGGCGGCGTAAATGCCAACAGAAGGTATGATGACAAGAGTCAAGACTCCACAAAAAACCACATCATCCAACTATTAGGATGGGAGAAAAAAGCTACCTATCGAATCATCGTAAACAAAATTCCTACATCTACCCCATACGATGCTAAATTGTATATCGCTGGAAATTTCAACAACTGGAACCCGCGCGATGACAATTATTTACTGATTAAACATTCGGATGGATCATATAGAACGACCATACAATCTGAGTTAACAGAAATCCAATACAAAATCACAAGAGGCAATTGGGCCTCCGTGGAATGCTACGGAAACGGAAAAGCAAGGCCTAATAGAAAAATTGGACGGACCGATAAACTGGTCTGGAATCCAAGGGATATCGAGCATAAAACAAATATTGATGTTGAAAACTGGGAAGACCTAACTGGTATTTTTAACTTTTTTGACTTGTATAGCCTCTTCTTACTCTTTGCTAGCTTTAGTGGGATATTATTAATGATCGCTATACCGACCATTCAGAATTCCAACTGGGCAGCGAACCGATGGCTTATTCTATTAATAGGGGTAATTTCGGCCACGCTATTAATGAAAATAATCGCTGGCGATAGAAATATCGCACAGGATTTTCCGAAATTATTATTGATTCCGGATTTTATCATTTTTGTCTTTGCTCCTTTATATAATCTATACATTGAAAAGTTGTTATTTAAATCCAATGACTTTAAAGTCAGATGGCGTTGGATCTACCTTCCTTGTATACTTCAATTGTTAATCTATCTACCTTTCTTTAATTTAGATTATGATACTTTCCGTTATTCTCAATTAAATTACGAACCTTCTTTTCAAATTCTATATATTTTTATAGGGTCTACAGGGATTATTTGGAACTTAATTCAATGGAATAGATTCAGAAAAATCTTGAATATTTACATTGAAAAAAGTAAAATTAGCTCTTCGTTTGAGGAAAATTTAAGCTACCTAAGCATCACACAAAACATCTATTTAGCTTGTATCTTTTTAGGTTTTGTAGGCATGATGATTTACCTCTTAGGATACATCATGAATGAAGATCTTACTTTATTAAGTAATCAAATTGTCGATTTGATTTGGTTTGTATTTGCCTCTTCCCCTTTCTTCTTAGGTTATTATGCAATACACCAACCCGAGATATTTAAAATTTCAAAGAAGCATAATATTTTAGATGCCGAAAATGAAATCGACTTAAATACGCCCATTAAAAGGGAAAGCAATTATTTACAAGAAAATAAGGACGTAATCAAAGATGAGCTTGCCGAGAAAATCATCGAAATTATGGTGCAATCAAAACCCTATTTAAATCCAAAATTAACATTAAATGAACTCGCGGGCCAGCTAAATGTTTCCCCCCATGTCATGTCAAAAACACTCAATGATTCCTTCCAGAAAAACTTTTTTGATTTTATTAACACCTATAGAACGGAGGCTTTTAAAGAGAAATTAGATGATCCGAAATTCCAAAATTATACCTTTTTAGCGGTTGCCTTTGAAGCAGGTTTTAATTCAAAAACAGCTTTCAATAGATCATTTAAGCGGGTAACCGGCCAATCTCCAAGCGAATATTTACAGAGCATCAATCAAACAGAAAATATACTTTAGCAAAAGCAAGCATGAAAAAGTATATAGTTTTATTCTTTAGTCTGCTGCTATTTTTACAATCGTGTGGACAAGTAGAAACCCCCATTGCCAGCAAAACAATTGCTTTAGACACCATTCTATATCCCTATACCCCACCTGCTGAATTAATCAAAGGCGCAGATATTAGTTGGGTCACCGAAATGGAAAAATCAGGCATGTCCTTCTACAATAGTCAAGGAGTAAAAAAAGATTGCTTCCTCTTAATGAAAGATTTGGGATTCAATACGATCAGGCTTCGGGTTTGGGTAAATCCCAAAGATGGATATTGTAATCTATCCGATTTACTAGTCAAAGCAAAAAGAGCAAAAGCCATCGGTTTAAAACTATTAATTGACTTTCATTACAGCGATTCTTGGGCAGATCCAGGAAAGCAATTTATACCCGAAGAATGGAAAGGAAAAACGATATCCGAACTAGAGACTAAAATATACGACCATACTTTTGAGGTATTAAACACCTTAAAATCAAATAATATTATACCCGAATTTGTACAGATCGGTAATGAAACCAATGATGGAATGATTTGGGATGTGGGTCGAGCGTCTACCAACATGGATACTTTTTCAAAATTTATAGAAGCGGGATACCGAGCCACTAAAAAGATTGATGTATCCATCGGGGTCATCGTTCATATTTCAAATGGTTATGATAAGAAACTTTTCAATTGGATGTTTGATGGATTAAAAAAGTATAAAACACGATTTGATATCATTGGCATGTCCTTGTATCCAGATGCTAAAAATTGGCAAAGCTTAAACCAACTTTGCATAGAAAACATCACAGAATTAAACGTAAAATTCAATAAACCTACCCTGCTCTGTGAAATAGGTTTTAACTATTCAGATCCTGAAAACGGAAAAATGTTTGTGGAAGATTTAAAAAATAGAATGAACAAATTATCCAAAAAACAAGCGTTTGGTTTGATGTATTGGGAACCTCAAGCTTATAATTGGAAAAATTACTCACTAGGTGCTTTTGATACTTCAGGAAAACCCACAAAAATCTTAGACCCTTTTTTAGATTAAGCGGGTAACCACCATGCGGGAACAGTGGGTATTGCGTCTTCTGTTTTTTTAATGAGATCATCAGACAATTCTGGAATATCAAGCGCTTTTAGATGCGCATGTAATTGGCTCAAATCCTTTACGCCCGGTATTACTACATCGATGCAGTCACTTTGAAGGCAAAAAGCTAAAGCATTACCTGTCAGGCCTCCTTTAATTTCCTTTAGGAAAGCCAGCTTATTAGCCGACTCTATAAACCAATGTACATCTCTCTCTGGAATCTTAGATCGATAGCCGCCCCCAAACATCGAAGGATCATTTAAAAATACCTTATCGGTTAAAAATCCAGAGGCTAGTGGCACTCGGCCTATCACATGATATTTTTTTCTACTTGGATGATTTCCCAAAACTGTTTCAACCCTTCGATCCAATGCATTAAATATAACCTCAACCACAGTTCCAAACTCAGCATCCATCACCGATTTAGCCCCATACACACTTTTTGAACTAACTCCATATTCCTTAATCTTCCCTGCACGAACCAATTCATCCAAAGGTGTACGATCATAATTGGCCCAATCAAAATTTTCAGGAGGACTATGAAACAATAATATGTCTAGGTAATCACAGGATAATCGGGCTAGGCTCGCGTCAACAGCCCTAACTAAATGCTCTGGAGAAAAATCTTGAACCATCGTTCCATCATCCAGCACCCGATTCCCAAACTTGGTGCAAATCATGATTTTACTTCTATCCCAATCAACATCTTTTTTATGTGTGCGAATAGCCTGACCAATATATAGCTCGGCTTGCCCCTGACCATAAGAGTCAGCGGTATCTATAAACTGAATACCAGATGTAAAAGCTGTTTGAAGAATTTCAACAGCGGTAAGTTCATCCATGGAATCCCATCCCATGGGTATTCCATTAATCAGATTAACACCACCTAATTGCCAGGTACCTAAACCTAGCTTATGAGTTAAATTAGACCAATTCAAATTCAGAATCCAAAATGATTTTACCTTTTATCAAGCAACGCTCGCCTTTCTGAGTAGCAAAATAGGCATTCCGACCATGTAAGATTCGATCATCATGAAAAAAGACAGCGTCCCCTTTCTCTAATTGCACTGGCATCACCAATCCAGCCTGAATGATTCTAGATTCCAAAAAAGCGTGGAAATCTTCACACAAAGCTAAAGCTGCAGGTGTATTTTTTTCTCTATCGATGCAATAGTAATTCCAATTAGCTAAATATCCCTTCTCATCCTGATCCAAGATTTTGCGTATTTTTTTATTGCCAGCTTTGTCAAAATGTACAATCGTCGTCAACAAACGATTCAATAATTCATCTTCTCCATCTGACTTCATACAAGCCACTAAATCGGGTAAATCAAAGAAAGTTGTCGCGCCACCAAAGGCCGCTCTAGACTCACAAAAAAAGAATTGCAATGATTTTTCGTCTCCTAATTCTACATAAGAATCATCTGTATGCAAAGGCTGGCGCGTATTGCTACTGCGGTAACGATCCTGTAAATCTGGATCATAGGAAATATCGATCCAACGGTTGTCTTTGCGTTCTCCTGTTAATATATCCTCGTCTTCGTTGAAAATTTCACCAATCGAATCAGACAAATTTGTGTAAAATTCCTGTATCGAAATCGGTAAATTATACCCTGAAAGATGAATGACTTTATATTGACTGATGGCATTTTTGAGATTTGAAATGGTCTCATTGGCCGTTGTGAATTCGATTCTTTTGAAATATTCCATATAAATATTTTAGTGTACGCTCAAATATGAATTACAACCCA
>CAMCQW010000123.1 GCA_945877045.1 Chryseobacterium gleum | reverse complement strand
TGATTGCTTCCACTGCCTGAATCCCAAATGAAGAGGTCTTTGTATTTTTCAATTTGTTCTTCTGTAAATCCAATCCCGTTATTCACAGAAAGTAGGTCCCATTTCCATTTGTCTTTGAATTGATCCAACAGATTTTCCTCTTGCCAAGGCAAATTTGGATTTCTACTTAACTCTTTCCAATTAATTCCATAGGGTCTAAAAAAAGACTTTTGATGTTTTTTAATCAATTTAGCAGTCCAAGGAACTGAAGGGTTGGAGCATAGACCTTTCCAGGGTGAAACCATATGATCGCTGGTTTTCTTCTCTGCTTTTTTCCAATAAGGAGATAACTTATCTATCAATTCCTCTGACCATTTAATATGCTGATTAGCACATAAAAACTTCCAAGGTAGTATTGCCCCATTTTTAATCAAAAATTCTTCTGTCCAAAGGTTTTGGCCGTTCACCGTTGAAAGATTTTTATCAATTATTTTTGGATGTAAAACTAGTTCTTGAGTCCATGGAATTCCTTTGTTTAATGGAAGAGAATAGAAATTCCAAAATTGCTCGTATTTTGTAATAAATTCATAAGTCCAAGGCAACGAAGGATTCGTAGTTTGAATGGAGCCCTTAAACCTTCCTGGAAAAGCTTTTAGAAAAGACATTGACCAAGGCAATGAAGGATTTGCCGATAATGCATCCCAGTTTAATTTATCTTCGAATTCTTTGATAAATGCTTGATCCCAATCTCTAGTAGAGTTGTAAGACAAATACCCCCAATTTATTTCCCCTTTGAATTTTACTATTTGTTCATCTGAAAGAGGATAATAAGTAAAAAACATCCTTAACAGATAATTTGGATGCGTTGAGAATAAGGAAAGAAGATTATTTTCTATGTTCTGATTGATGTTCATTTTACTTGTGTCTTTTGATCGGAAACCTAATCTAGGTTTCATCTTTGATGTTTAGTAATCACCCATGTAATCGTTATACCATCTGGAATCCTCTTCATATTTACATGCTTTTGAAGAAGCAGTAATACTTGATTTTCTTGATTTTACTGTAATTGATAAAAATACACCTACGACTGAAATAATCGTCAATGAAATAATAGTATAGATCAAATTAAATTGAATTTGGCTTCCAAAATACGAAAACAAAAAATTACAATTTTAAATTATATTCGCCATTATTCATCCAATGGTCCGAAATTTTAATTACATAAGATACAAACTTATCAACACTAAAAATCGGTTTTTCAGGAAGTTGAAGATCCGTTGGAATAAGTTCGAATCTTGATCCAATATTGGCAGTTTCCCACATCTTTAAGTCAAAATTCAATTGGCAATTACTATTGCGTTCTGGAAAAATATAGTCATGAGTCAATAAAGAAAAATAGAGTTGAAATAAGGAGTTGATAGAAAAAGTCATGAAATATATCAAACTTTCCTTCTGCTCTTTACTAAAATCTGATTCCAACAATTCTCGAAAGAATGTATGAAAAAAAGCCAGCGGGTTTTGTTTAAGTTGTATACAAAATTCATTTAATATTTTTGGATAATCTGTTTTAGCAAAAGGAAGTCCCAATGAAGCCCATTCCATTAAAAAATCAAAACCATCATCTTGAATAACCATATAATGAGCCTCAGAACAAAACATGCCCTTTAAAAAAAGCTGAATTTTTTTTTCACTCCATTGACCAGGTAAGGAACTCACTTGCATTTTTATTATTGGTTTAGGTATTTTAAGCCATTTAATATAAGGAGATCGACAAACCAAATGTAATTATTATTTAGTTGCCATTAACTTGTTATATAGATTATTGTATAAATAGCCTACAGAATTACCGTCATAATTGAACAATAATTAATTTCAATCTGAATGACGTGCTTTCTGGTTTTGAATTATTAAATTCACCCAAATCTATCATTTATTAGTTAAATATCCTCTATGCATCTAACGTAAATTCCGCAGGTTAGTAATGCCGTCGACATACTAATCGACCAATATGGTTCATAATTATATATAAATGCAGATGGATTTACGGTTTTTTCCTTAATTGAAGAACTCCACCAAAGACAGTGACCAATAGCATCTATTGCAAAATCAAAGGGACCGCGATAACCTTCAGTGTTTATTCGCATTTCTTTCCATAGTATCCATACCGGATGAAACTGTGGGTCATCATGATGGTCCCATCGCCAATCATAATGAGATTCTAAATCTAACCAGTCTTGTTTCGAGGGCACACGCCAACCTTCAGGAGCTAATTCACGAGGATCATTTACCGCAAACCAATTGTATAGTTTACCATTTATTCTGCCTATGTCATTGTCATTTTTATAGTAGCACCATGCAGGAATTCCTAATTCTCCCGCTCTTTTCCATTCCTCATCGGTTTTTGCTTCAAAAATTATATCGCCATTACGAAAACGTTCAACATTCAGATTATTCTTCATCCAAATTTTTCCGTTAATCCTTAAAAACTCTTCATTATTATATTTTTTTGGTTTAATGCAGCGAACAGAGAATCCTTTGCCTTTTTCTCTGATGTTAGAATTACCCTTAAGTAGTTCAAAAAGAAAATCATTAATCATAAAACATTTAGCCATCTCTTTTTTTGTTACTCCTGGCAATTCATAATCGAAACACTCTGATGAAGTCCACCAAGTAGCATCTTTACCTAGTTCATTTCTATCTCTACGACTACGTTTGAATAAATCGAATTCATAAAAATATAGATACTCTTTTTTTATGTTATTGTAAAAAACTCCATTTACCATTCTTCCCCCTCCTGGTAATCCAGAAAAACCACTATCATTAATCTCATCCGAATTTTCAATCCAGTCAGGACAATCTAACCAATCAGCACAATCTATAATTTTTGTAATATAATTTTCTCCAAGTTCATCCCTTAAAATCTCCCATTCTTCTGTAGTGGGAATTGACCATCCCTCAGGAGCCAACCCTCTTGGATCGTTGACCGCATACCAATTGTATAATTTACCATATTTTTTCCCGTTGGCTGGGTCATTATCATAGTAACACCAAGCTGGTTTTTCTTCATCTGCCGCTTTCTGCCAGTCTTCATTGCTTTTAGCTTCTTGAATTAAATCTCCATTTCTAAAACAATTTATATTTAAGTTTCTTCTGGTCCAAATCTGCCCACCTATTTCAACATTTTCTTCATCAACTTCTCTATTTTCATCAAGTAATACAGATTTTTTGAGTTTTTCCATCAAAGACTTTTCATTAGGCGCGGTGTACTTTCCAAATAGATGAATAATTCCTTTCTTTTTTAACTCCCAAAAACACTTTGCAGTGGCTTGAATATCTACCAAGGCATCATGGGCACCCTCGAAATCATGATTAAATAAGTACCGATGTAATTCGTCTAATTTTGGCCATTTATAGCCATAAGGGCCCTCTATTTTGCATAAATTAACTGTTTTAAGCATGGTGCAAACTTTTTCTTTTGCAACAATAACATTTTCTTTACCCAAGCGAATTAGTTCACTTCCAATAATCTTTTCATCGAAAGCCATATTGTGCGCAACGATCATCTTAGATCTTTTCAAGTGAATTAAAAACAATTCAAAAACATCATTGATGTCTGATCCACGTTGCTTTGCCATCTCCGTTGTAATACCATGAACATTTGACGCCTCAGTTGGAATTGTAAAACCATCCGGTTTAATTATCTCATTGCAAGAATGAATTAAATTCCCGTCAAAATCGTAGACTAAATAAGCTAACTGGACTAATCGAGGCCAATTATCCAAGTCTGAAACTGGTGCTTTCCAGTTTTTAGGCAAACCTGTTGTTTCTGTATCGAAGAAAAGTAACATTTAGTTTAATTTTTTATTATTAACCCCATCACATCCTCCGCTAACTTTTCAGAAATCACTCCATCTTCTAACACATTAACCATTGCTATTTTACATTGATGAAATTCAGTTGCGTAATCATTAAGGTCATTGTGATTTGGGTAAGATTTATATCCACTGTCATAAAGTTCTCCTGGATACAAAAGCATGACCTTATTGGTTTCCCAAAAGCGGGCATAGGCATACATTTGGCGCAAGTCTTCAATGCTAGCGGCTTTGTTGGTTGGACGCTTCCATTTGGTATCAATGATGATTGTTTCACCGCCCTTTTTCAAAACGATGTCTGGGCGTATGGTCCGTTGTGAACCGTAGAATGTTTTTGATTCTTGACCTGTTACTGTTAACATTTCTTCATGATGTTTTTGAGCATGTTTTTTTAAGGCACGCAGCACGTATTCTTCCCACAATACATTCATATCGAATAGAAGTGCAATCATTTTTTGTTGTCCGTGATTGATATCTGGCGAATAATTGAGAATTATCAATTTTGCGAGTTCCAGAGCACGTTCGTATGGAGCCGTTTTTCTGTTGATTTTAATCGATTCTAGCAATTGAAAGCTTGGCTTTATTCTATCTACTTCAGGAAAAGCCAATTGAGTTCTTCTGCATTTGTCGTTTAAGCGTGTTGCTCGTGTAAACTGTCCTACAATATCTAAAGCATGTGCCAATACTTGATGGAGTTTGTGGTTGGCGTCATAAATTTGGTGAGCCGTATAAAATCGCTCTTTGTGAATGAGGTTATGGCGAATGTTTCCTGCAAAATCAAGTTTGCCTTTCAATGCTTTTACATTACTATTTTCTGTTCTGTATTTCTTCACTAAACCTGCATGGATGAGTTGATCTACTTCTTTTAAAAAGTATTCAAAATAGACCTCTAATAAGTTAATGTGTTGTTTTTTGAGATGGGCATTTCCAGCCGTTTGTGCCTTAACTTTTCCACAGGCTTTGAGCATTTGAAGCAAGACATCTTTCCATTTATCGTTGCTATCGTCTTTGTCTGCTTTTGGATGAATGTGCACCAACAAACCATCTACTTGGATTACACCAACGTATTGTTTGAAGCGCAAACCATTGTGTAGAACATCAAAATACTCGTTATTGTGAATAGTATTCAATTTGACAAAAGCATCCCAATGGCTTTTTTTGAAACCTTGTTCACCGATCAATAAGCGGCCATGTTCAAAGACATCAATTGCCTTCAACATCGATTACTTTTCGATTTAATAATCTGTTTATTGCCGAATCGAAATTAAATGATGGATCTAAAATATTCATCAATTCATAATTTCCAATTGGAATTTCAACATCCTCGTTTTGAATAGCAAATGTTACTTTTTTCTTGCGCTTTTCGCTGTTAAAGAAATCTGGGCCAATGACCATTTCCATCTTGGCATAATCACCATAAAAATATTCTTGTAACAAGGGAATTACTTTGTTAGCGAATACATTTCTCAATGATTGCAATGAATCTACTTCCATAAAAAAGGCATGACCAATGGTGTGATCTCTGTCTACTAATGCTTCAATGCGTTCGTTGATGGTAATTAATAATTCTTGCAAATTAATTTCGCCAACTTTCCCAGTTACATTTTCTCCTTTGTCTTTTAACAACTCAGGTTTTGGTAACATTTCTTCGAAAGAGAACCGTCTGCGCAAAGCGGTATCCAAGGCTTCAACTGAACGGTCGGCGGTGTTCATGGTACCGTATATATCCACATTTTGTGGAACTGAGAATTGATTTTTCGAATAAGGCAATAAAGCAGACATCGCATTAGTTGCGCCTTTTCGTTTATCCTGCTCAATAAGTGTAATCAATTCTCCAAAAATGGCTGAGACATTCCCTCGGTTAATTTCATCAATGAAAATGGCATACCGATTTTCTGGATCCAAAGCCGCTTTTTTACAAAGTTGTTTGAAAACACCATCTTCGATATGATAAGCAACATTGCCATCTACTTCACCATCAACCATAATCGGTTTTATTCCTTCAATAAAATCTTCGTAACTATATGATTGATGAAAGGTAGTGAACACATAACGTTGGATGTCTTTATCTGAACTAGGACTAAAATTTTCTACAGAATCGATCATTTCATATAACTCCGGAACCCTTTCTTTCACCTCTTCATCTAAAATTTCCCAAAAAGAATCGTGAGTTTTATTAAAAATAAAAGGTTGCTGTTTTGACTTCACATTCACAAATTCACATTCATCTACCGTATGGCTTTGAAGTTGACCCCAAATCGTAGGTCTGATCGTATTCGAATTTGATAGCGCTGCTTTTTGAATTACCCAATTATGATT